>CAMWVO010000059.1 GCA_947177695.1 uncultured Clostridia bacterium | reverse complement strand
ATCGGCATATGTGGATAACACACCCAAATTCCCGAGAAAGTTAAAAAAAAGATTTATGAAATTGATAAATTATGATTTATTTCAGAAAAATAACCGCGCGATAACACGAACAGCAAGTAAATTTTACATATAATTTTTATAATATAAAAGGAGAGATTTTTATGCGTTATGTAATCGGAATCGACATCGGCACAAGCGGCACGAAAACCGTGCTTTTCGACGAGGTGGGAAAAGTCATTGCTTCGGCGACGGTGGAGTACCCCATGTATCAGCCCCAAAACGGCTATGCAGAGCAGGAGCCTGCGGACTGGTACAATGCGGCGGTTTCCACTATCAAGACGGCCATCAGCAAAAGCGGCGTGAGCAATGCCGACATTGTTGGTATCGGTCTTTCGGGACAGATGCACGGTCTTGTTATGCTGGACGAAAACGGCGATGTGATCCGCCGCTCCATAATCTGGTGCGACCAGCGTACCGCCAAGGAAGTTGACGAAATGAACGAAAAGCTTGGCAGGGAGAAGCTTATCGAAATTACCGCAAACCCTGCTCTCACGGGCTGGACGGCTGCAAAAATCCTTTGGGTGAGAAACAACGAGCCCGAAAATTACGCAAAGTGCCGCCACATTCTGCTGCCTAAGGATTACATCAGGTACAAGCTTACCGGCGAGTTTGCTACGGAGGTTTCCGACGCTTCGGGTATGCAGCTTCTGGACGTCCCCAACCGCTGCTGGAGCAAGGAGGTTTGCGACGCGCTGGGCATTGATATGTCCCTGCTTGCAAAGGTTTACGAGTCCTGCGAGGTAACGGGCAAGGTAACAAAGTCCGCAGCCGAGCTTACGGGACTTGCAGAGGGTACTATAGTTGTTGGCGGCGCGGGTGACAATGCTGCTGCCGCTGTTGGCACGGGTGTTGTTGCGGACGGAAAGGCTTTCACGACAATTGGCACTTCGGGAGTTGTTTTTGCACACACTTCAAAGGTTTCCATTGACCCCAAGGGACGGGTTCACACCTGCTGCGCGGCTGTTCCCAACTGCTGGCACATCATGGGCGTAACGCAGGGCGCGGGACTTTCCCTCAAATGGTTCAGGGACAACTTCTGTCAGGCTGAAAAGGACACAGCGAAGCTTATGGGCGTGGACGAATACTACCTTATGGACAAGGAAGCGGAGACTGTTCCAATAGGCGCGAACAGGCTTTTGTATCTTCCCTATCTTATGGGCGAGCGTACTCCCCACCTTGACCCCAACGCAAGAGGTATGTTCTTCGGGCTTTCCGCTATCCACACCAAAAAGGAAATGCTCCGTGCGGTAATGGAGGGTGTTGCGTACTCGCTCCGTGACTGTGTTGAGATTTGCCGTGAAATGGATATCAACGTTTCGGACATGATGGCTTGCGGCGGCGGCGGAACTTCCCCGCTGTGGAGACAAATGCTTGCGGACCTGTACAACTGTCCCGTAAAAACGGCTTCCTCCAAGGAGGGTCCTGCGCTGGGCGTGGCTATTCTCGCGCTTGTGGGCGCGGGAGTTTACAAGACCGTCCCCGAAGCCTGCGAGAAAATTGTTGGCGTTGACAAGGTTCAGCAGCCTGTGGCGGAGAATGTTCCCGTGTACGAAAAATATTTCAGGCTTTATGATGAGATCTATCCTGCTGTTAAGGAGAAGTGCGCTAAGCTTGCGGAGCTGTAATTTTTACAAACAAAAGTCGGTATCGTGTGATACCGACTTTATTCTTGCAGCAATCCCTGCAAATACGCTTGTAATTTGGCTTTTTGAATTTTGTCAAGCCGTTTGAAACCGAACAGTACATCTTTTTCCTCTTGGGAAAGTCCCGACACAAATATGGCTGTTTTATCATCGCTCAGTTCCAGAAGATAGTCCGAGGACACCCCGAAATATTCGGCAATTTTCTTTATCATGTTTACATCTGGTTCGGACACGCCCAACTCGTATTTGCTGACCATTGCTTGTGTAACGTTCAGTTCGGCGGCAAGACGCTGCTGACTCATGCCGCGGGTTTCACGCAAATCTTTTATACGTTGCATTTTTATCACCAAATATATTTTATAACTTTTTGGAATAAAAATTATTCTTAATAGTTGTAATATATAATCATATATGTTATAATTTGTATAACATATATGATTATCAGGTGATAAAATTTGAAAAGAAAAATTGCATTTTTACTGTGCATAATTGTATCAATATGTCTTGCAAGCGGCAAAAGCGGTTTCTCAAATAATAATACCGATAATGCCAGCTATACAGTTGTTTCAACGTCGGAAACAACTTCTGCGAAAACCAAAGACGCTTACATTGTAAACGTCAATACAGGAAAATTTCACCGTCCCGACTGTCCGAGTGTTGACCAAATGAGTGAAAAAAATAAGCGTAAATATGTCGGCGGCAGGGACGACCTTATTGCAGACGGCTACGAACCCTGCAAAAGATGTGAACCGTAATATTTTGCCGAAACCATACATACCAACATTTCCCCAAATCATCAAGAAAAATTTTTCGGGCGTGGTATAATAAAAGTACAGTAACGTTACTAAGTTTTCAGGTGATCGAATGAATAAATTTGAAATTCTGTCCGAAGCTCTCGACTTCATTGAGGAAAATCTTACCTCGTCAGTCACGCCCGAAATGTGCGCCGACAAGTGCCGCTACTCCCTTTCAAATCTCCAGAAGATGTTCCGCTGTACCTTTCACATCGGCATAAGCGACTACATCTCCCGCCGCAGGCTTACAAGCGCGGCAAGGGACTTGCTTGAAACCAAGGATACGGTGCTTGACATTGCGCTGAAGTACGGCTACAATTCCCACGAGGTCTTTACGCGCGCGTTTATCCGCCTGTGGAACGTAAGTCCCGCAAAATTCAGGCGGGAGCGGAGATTCTCCGATATTTTCCCCAAACTGACCGAGCCAAGGACCACAATTGATGAGAGGGGAAATATTGTTATGGATTCCAAGAAAAGATTTGACATTTCGCATCTTTACGACTTTATCAAGGAGCGGCACGGGAAATACGCGGTGTGCTTTGATATGGTGGGTCTTATGTACATCAACGACACCTACGGGCACCCTGCGGGAGATATCGCCATTGCCGAGTGTCTGCGCCGTATCGACGAGGCGTCGGGGGACGATATGCTTCCCATTCGCATAGGCGGGGACGAGTTCGTGCTGATAACGGATTTCTCCGAGCGTGACAAGGCCGAAGCCGCCGCCGAAAAAATCCTCGCTCTGAACGGAGGCACCGTTACGTCGGGCGATACCGTGTTCCCGGTGTCAATGCGCGCGGGGTACGCGCTTATTCCCGAAAAGGGAAATATCCGCTACAACGAGCTTTTCGACAGCTTTATAATTGCCGGTCGTGCGGCGGAAACTTAAAAAGCGAAGTGTTCAGGTAAGTTAGCATATAGGTTAAGGAGGAAGCAATTATGTGGAACGACCTATCAAAAGCTTGGCAGACCGCTTTTTCGGCAGGGTGGGAATCGTTTAAAAACGGTTCTGTTCCCATCGGCGCTGTTATATGCGATGAAAACGGGGAAATAATCTGCACAGGCAGAAACAGAATTAATGAAATTACAAACGGCAACAGCAAGATCGCGCACGCAGAAACCGATTGCTTATTACAGCTTGATACACACAAATATCCTAATTTGGAGGGCTATACCCTATATGCCTGCATGGAGCCTTGTCCAATGTGTATGGGAACAATTGTAATGAGCAATTTCAGAAAATTACGCATAGCGGCAAAGGACGGTCACTGCGGAGCAGTTCATTATTGTGATGACGACAGCTATGTCAGGTCTAGAAATATCGAGACAGTTTTTGAGCTCGGAGACTTGCAGCTTGTCCAACTTACAATGCAGACCTATTTTGAATTAAGCAAGAACGGCGGCGCAGTTAATTCAGTAGTTGAGTGCTTTTCAGCCGATTGTCCCCGTGCGGTAAATATTGCAAAAGTGCTGTATGCCGACCGAACACTTGATACATATGCGGAAAACAAAACCGATTTCGGAGAGGTTTTCGACAGCATTATAATTGCCGGTCGTGCGGCGGATAGATAACAAAAAGCGGAGCGTTCCTGCGGGGACGTTCCGCTTTTCAGTTCCTCGGCAGGGACGGTTTCACACCGATAGTCTCAGTCCCGCTTTTCTTTTTTGCAAACTCGTTTTCCGAGAATTCGGTCATGTGCTTCCAGTAACGCTTTGGCATCATGTTCATGCGGCAGCGGGGATTGTACCGCTCCTTGATGGCGATGGCGTCGTAAAAGCTTTTCCACAGCTCGCGGTAACGCTCCTCCTCCGCGCCTGCGTCAGGCATTTCAAAGTAAATATTCTCGGCGATCTCCGCCCTGTTGGAGTGGTACACCAAAGCCATTCGGTGGGTCTCGTCGTAAATAAGAAAATTCTCGTTACGGTAGCGGTCTGTGAAGTGGTCGGCGATAAGCGGTATGACCTTGTTTTTCGGCTCTATGACTGCGGCAAGATATCCGTCAAAATCGGAAAAGCGTATAAACTGCTTCATTCGCTGGGCTTCGGTCGTGCAGTGCTGTATCGCCCTGTAAAGCGCGTTGACGGTATCGTCCGCAAGCATATCTTCAATCCTGCCTCCGACCGAAAAGCCCTTTTGCAGATATTTCAGTATCAGCAAGTCCTTGTCCTCGCCGAAAGTCAGGAACGCGATCTTCACAAGCTCCTCCGTGCGGGGGGATATTTTTTTCGGTATCGCCAACCCGACCCGCGCTGCCTTTTCGGGGTCTGTGGGAACGTCCAGCACCTCCGTCAAAGTAAGCTGCTCCTGCGCTCCCGCCGTTATTCCGATGGGAGTTTCCCTGCGGACAAAGCTCTCGAAAACGCAGCAGAGAAGCCCGTCAAAGCTGCCGTCGTAGCAGTACACTACATCTCGCCCGTTAAACATTTTACAGTATCCTCCACACTCGGCAAGCTCGGCAGGGCAGGAAATTTATCCACGTTGTTCTCCTGCGCGAAAAATGAAAGCTGCTCGAAGCCGCCTTTCTGCTCCAGTTCCTTGACCGTGCTTGCGGACATAAGCTGCCGCATTATCCCTGTCTCTGTAACGATAAGTCCCTCGGCGCGCTTTCCCGAACATAGTATGAAATAATTCGCACGCTTCAAAACAACGCCAAGCTTGCGCAGATCGGGATAGTCCAGCTTTGTCTGCCGCCTTGCCGTGACAATTTTTTGCGCGGACTTCACTCCTATCCCCGGAACGCGCAGCAGCATTTCATATGGAGCCCTGTTTATCTCCACTGGAAAGCATTCGGGGTGGTGCAGCGCCCAGTTGCATTTGGGGTCAAGAAGCGGATTAAATTCCTGATGCTGCTCGTCTAAAATTTCCTCCGCCTTGAAGCCGTAAAACCGCAGCAGCCAGTCCGCCTGATATAAGCGGTGCTCCCGAAGCAGGGGCGGCTTTGTGCCCGCAGGAGGCAGAAGCTTCTGGTCGCCCACCGGGACATACGCCGAATAAAAGACTCGCTTCAGGCTGTACTTGCCGTACATCGCCTCGGACAGCCGCAGTATCTGAAAATCGGTGTCGGGGGTCGCGCCGATTATCATTTGTGTGCTTTGTCCCGCAGGAGCAAATTTGGGCGCGGATTTGTATTTAACAATTTCATAGCTGTTCTGCTTTATCCTGTTGGTAATGTGTCCCATTGGCAGCAGGATAGAGCTTTTGGACTTGTCGGGAGCAAGCGCGTTCAGACTTTTCTGTGAGGGCAGCTCGATGTTAACGCTTATTCTGTCCGCAAGAACGCCCAAGCGGTTTATCAGTTCGGGGTCTGCGCCCGGAATTGCCTTTGCGTGGATATAGCCGTAAAATTTGTACTTGTTCCGCAGGAGCGAAACGGCTTCGATCAGCTGCTCGCAGGTGTAGTCGGGACTTTGGATTATCCCCGAGCTGAGGAAAAGTCCCTCGATGTAGTTTCTGCGGTAAAAATTTATGGTAAGGTCGGCGATCTCGTCGGGCGTGAACCTTGCCCGCGGAACGTCGTTGCTGCGGCGGTTCACGCAGTATTTGCAGTCGAACAGGCAGTAGTTTGTCATGAGAATTTTCAGCAGGGAAATGCACCGTCCGTCGGCGGAGAAGCTGTGGCATATCCCGCAGGAGGACGCGCTGCCTATGCCATCCGACGTGCCGCCGCGGCGGTCAACGCCGCTTGAGGTGCAGGACGCGTCGTATTTGGCGGACTCGCCCAGTATTTTCAGCTTTTCAAACATATCCATAACGCGCCCTCCTATCCGCAGCAAATGTTTCGTACCGAAATTATACTATTTCTTTATCAAACTGTAGACGAGGTCTACAGTTTGATTCAGCCGTGCAAAGCACGGCTGTGGCGGCAAAGCCGCCGAGAAAGCCGTTCAATACTAATCCTGTCAAAATCAAAGATTTTGACAGCCGCCTTTCAGGCGGCATCAAACTATAGACTTTTATCTATAGTTTAATTAGTGTTTAGTATTATAACACAGAACAAGCGTTCTTGTAAATGGTAAAATCGAACAAATTTTCTCTTGAAAATTCAGCACATTTGTGCCGTTTTTCTCAAAAGAAAATTTTGAAAAGCACTTGCATTTGAGAAATAAATGTGCTATACTTAGGTGTACGCCTCCATAGTTAAATGGATATAATAAACCCCTCCTAAGGGTTAGTTGTGAGTTCGATTCTCGCTGGGGGTGCCAGCACGAAGTCTGTGCAGGCAGAAACGTCCCTGTTAAAATGCAGGGACGTTTTGCTTTTATTTATTTGCTGTAAAAAGAGGACAGATGCGCCATAGCGTCTGTCCTTTTTAATTTTCAAAAGTTATTCGGATCTCTTTTCTTCACCGCTAAATGCACATTGTTTAAATTCGGCGTCCGTAAGTTCGATCCGATCGGTCAGGCATATATGCATTGGCGTCCCGCGGCGTTCATTTGTTGATAGCTGAAATCCAAGGCTTTCATATAATGCTTCACGGTTATCCCAGACTTTTACATCGACCTGTATCCCAAAGCCCGGCTTTAATTTGCTACGCAGGAAATCGAGAAGCCGCGTTATCAGTTCCTGCTCGACGCCCTGCGTTTTATATTCGGGCAGGACAAGCACGTCAGTTATCAAAGCGACCATGCCGCCGTCCCATATCAAGCGCGCCATTCCCGCAATTTTGGAACGGTCGTATGCGGAAACAACAAGCGCGCTTCCGTCCAGTCCCGCATTGATCTGTTCGGAAAGTATCTGCCGAAATCCGACAGACGCACGCAGGAAGTTTACCTCTTCTGCCGATACGGTGCTTTTATAGGTTATATTCATATGCTCCCTCCGAAATATCAAACTGCACAACAGCAGCGTTTAAAAAAGAAAATCACCCTCGCATTTAACTGCGGGGTGATTTTGGCTGCACGGGCTCCGTGCCGCGCTGGTCGGGGCGACAGGACTTGAACCTGCGGCATCTTGGTCCCAAACCAAGCACTCTACCAAACTGAGTTACGCCCCGTCAATCAATTAATTATACATTATTTTATCCGCTTTGTCAAGTACTTTTTTTACCAAAAGAATTCTGCATTTTTTTCCGAATTGTCAAAATAAATTGTGCAAAAAAGGTTGAAATTTTATTAATAAACTGGTATAATTATTAATTGTAGTTGTATGCTTACAGGAAAGGAAAGGCTCTCTTATGGCGGGACGTTTGTTCAGTGAAATGATTTGCAGGGAACTGAAATTTCTTCTGCCGAGAGCGCTTGTCCTCGACCTTGCGGTGTACCTTATCTCGCTGCCTGTCTATGGGCTTTGCGCCGAGGTGCCGCTGGGACTTCTTGCGGGAACGGCTGTTATGCTGCTTAACTTCATAATCCTTGGACTTTCCTCGGAAAGAGCCGTGGAACGCCCTCTTGCTTCGGCAAAGAGGTATATGTTCGGCTCCTATATGTTAAGGCTGCTCATAACTGGACTGCTGTTTCTGGCGGGAATAAAATGTCCGTCCGTCAATCTTGTTGCGGCGGCTATCCCCCAGCTGTATCCGAAGCTTGCCTATACCGCTCATGCAGCATTAAAACGGAAAGGAGGGTGAAATCATGGGATTTGAGGTAAATGTGGAAGGACCAAGACGAATGTTCTGCCTTTTAAACGAAAACGATGAGATCGTTTTTGCACTGTCCGAATCCGTTGTAACGGGATGGCTCGTAATACTGATCGTTCTGGCGGTCTGCCTTATATTGACAAAGGATCTGAAAAAAATACCCGATACAAAGCGTCAGTGCGCGGCGGAATACATCGTAAAGACCGTTAACAACATGGTATCCGTCAACATGGATAAGTCATCGCTGGCTTACTCGCCGTACATCGCCGCCGTTTTCTCCTATATCATAGTCGGTACGCTTATTTCTCTGATAGGCTTCAGAAGCATTACGGCGGACA
>CAMWVO010000058.1 GCA_947177695.1 uncultured Clostridia bacterium | reverse complement strand
AGGCAGTACTGAAAAAATTTCTCGGACCGCCGCTTATGTATTCTTTTACGAATTTCTGCGGAATGTCCGAGGAACAGGCTTGGAAAGCCTTTCACTTCTATCGTGAGCGTTACTGCGATATGGACTGCTGCGTAACGGAAAATTCCCTTTTCGAGGGTATTTACGACGTTCTGGAGCAGCTGAACGCCGCAGGCAAGCGTATTGCGCTTGCAACCACAAAGCCCGAAAATACTGCGGACAGGATAATTACATATTTTGGCGTAAAAAAATTTTTTACAGCAGTCTGCGGAGCGGCGAACGACGGTTCAAAGGGTATCAAGGCAGATGTGATAAAGGACGCTCTTGAACGGTGCGGCGAGACGGATCTGGGACAGGTTCTGATGATAGGCGACAGGTTCTATGACATAGAGGGCGCAAAGGCTGTGGGAATTGATTCCGCAGGGGTTTTATACGGCGGAACAGACCGTGAGGAGCTTGAAGAAGCGGGAGCGGACTACATAGTGTCCAAGCCGAAAGATATTGTAAAAATTATTTTAAAATAAAGTTTTATGGAGGAATTAAAAATGGCAAACATTGAGAAAAAGGAACAGCTCTACGAGGGCAAGGCTAAAAAGGTTTTCGCAACAAACGACCCCGACATGGTAATCGTTGACTACAAGGACGACGCTACCGCTTTCAACGGCGAGAAAAAGGGTACTATCCGCGGCAAGGGCGTTGTAAACAACAAGATGACCAACTATATGTTCGGTCTCCTTGAAAAAGAGGGTATCCCCACTCACCTTGTTGAGGAAATAAGCGACCGCGAGACTATCGTTAAAAAGGTTGAGATAGTTCCCCTTGAAGTTATCGTCAGAAACGTTGCTGCCGGAAGCTTTTCCAAAAAGCTCGGCATTGAGGAGGGTACTCCCCTGAAGTGTCCCACACTTGAATTCAGCTACAAGAACGACGACCTTGGCGACCCGTTCATCAACGATTACTACGCTCTGGGACTTGGTCTTGCAACGCAGGAGGAAATTGATACCATTTCCAAATACGCATTTGCGGTAAATGATTTCATGCTGAAATTCTTTAAAGAACACGGCATTGACCTTATCGACTTCAAGATCGAGTTCGGCAGATTCCACGGCAAAATTCTTCTTGCTGACGAAATTTCTCCCGACACCTGCCGTTTCTGGGACAGCAAGACCCACGAGAAGCTTGACAAGGACCGTTTCCGCAGAGACATGGGCGGCGTAGAGGAAGCTTATCAGGAAATGATGAAGAGAATATTTGGGTAGTGAAGCCATTGCGGCAACTTGCAAATAGTGCAAGAAAGTCACACCCCAATATTAAATACTGCACACTGTAACTTTATCAAGCCCCCTCAAGGGGGCGGGCGAATTATTCTAACCTCTAACTTATATTAGGAAAGGGTAAATATATGGGCGGATTTTTTGGAGCAGCCACGATAAACGACTGCATAAGCGATGTTTTCTTCGGTACGGACTACCACTCCCACTTAGGCACAAGACGCGGCGGCATGACCGCTTACTCCCCCGAGCTGGGCTTTCAGAGAAGTATCCACAGCATTGAAAACTCGCCGTTCAGAACAAAGTTTGAAAATGACATAGAGTCAATGCACGGCAGACTGTGCATCGGCTGTATCAGCGACAGCGACCCGCAGCCTATCCTGCTCAGGTCGAAAATGGGCGTTTACGCGGTCTGTAATATCGGCATAATCAACAACGCCGAGCAGCTCAGGAACGAGTTTGTGGACAACTGCTTCGCCAGCTTCGAGGCGATGAGCAGCGGAAGCGTTAATTCCAGCGCTTTGATAGGCGCGCTTATTTCCCAAAAGGACAATTTTGTTGACGGCATACGCTACGCGCAGGAAAAGATAGACGGAACTATGTCCCTGCTTATTCTCACCGAGGACTGCATTATTGCCGCAAGGGACAAGAACGGACGTCTCCCTATCGTTATCGGCAAGGGGGTAAACGGCTACTGCTGTTCCTTTGAGTCCTTCGCGTTCCAGAAGTTAGGGTACGAGACCTACCGTGAGCTTCTCCCCGGCGAGATAGTGAAGATCACCCATGAAAAGTGCGAGACCCTTGCCGAGGGTCACACAAATATGAATATATGCACCTTTTTATGGACATATTACGGCTATCCCAACTCGATATACGAGGGTGTGACCGTTGAGACAATGCGTACCCGCAACGGCGAGATAATGGCTGAGACCGAGATGAAAAACGGTACTCTCCCCGACGTGGACTATGTGTGCGGCGTGCCCGATTCGGGAATACCCCACGCTATCGGCTACGCAAACAGAAGCGGCATTCCCTTTGCCAGACCGTTTATAAAGTACACCCCCACATGGCCCAGAAGCTTTATGCCGCAAAATCAGGTCATGCGTAACAGGGTTGCGAAAATGAAGCTTATCCCCGTACACGAGCTTATCGAGGGCAAGCGTCTGCTGTTTGTGGACGACAGCATCGTCCGCGGCACCCAAATGAGGGAGACCGTGGAGTTCCTGTACTCAAACGGCGCAAAGGAAGTACATATGCGTTCGGCTTGTCCGCCCATTATGTACGGCTGCAAGTTCCTGAATTTCTCCAGAAGCACCTCGGAGCTTGACCTTATCGCAAGAAAGATCATAGACGAGCTTGAGGGCGCGGAGGGCGTGAAGTACATCAGCGAATACAGCGACACCAACACCGAGCGCGGCAAAAAGCTTCGTCAGGAGATATGCCGCCGTCTGAAGCTTACTTCCATAGAATTTCAGTCGCTGGAGGGTACTGTCAGAGCGGTGGGACTTCCCGCCGACAGCCTTTGCAGCTATTGCTGGAACGGAAAGGAATGAGCGCGGTGTCAGGCGGTATACATGAGGAATGCGGAGTATTCGCAATTTACAGCGACAAAACGATAGACGCGGCAATGCAGACCTACATCGGTCTGTACGCCTTGCAGCACAGGGGACAGGAATCCTGCGGAATTGTGGTAAACGACAGGGGCGTGTTCTCCTACCACAAGGACTTGGGACTTGTCCACGAGGTTTTTGACAGGGACACACTTTCGGGTCTGGGTCAGGGAAACATAGCGGTAGGACACGTTCGCTATTCCACCACGGGAAACTCAAACCGTTCCAACGCGCAGCCTCTGGTTGTGCGGCACATAAAAGGGCCTATGGCGATCGCCCACAACGGAAATCTTGTCAACGCCCGCGATCTTCGGGAGGAGTACGAGCTTAAAGGCGCGATATTCCACAGCACAAACGATACGGAGGTAATTTCCTACGCCATAACCGAGCAGCGGCTTGTGTGTCCGTCAATAGAAAAAGCGGTTGAAAACGCTTTGGGACGGCTTCTCGGCGCGTTCTCTATAGTGGTAATGTCTCCGAAAAAGCTTATCGCGGCAAGAGACCCGTTTGGCTTCCGTCCCCTTTCCTTGGGAAAGCTTGGGGACGCTTATGTGGTTGCTTCCGAGACCTGCGCGTTCGACAGTATCGGCGCGGAGTTTGTCCGTGACTTGCTCCCCGGAGAGCTGATAGTCATTGACGAAACCGGAGTGCGTTCGGTGACGACCCACTGCGGCAAGGAAAAAAGCTCCATGTGCGTTTTTGAGTACGTTTATTTTGCTCGTCCCGACTCGGTCATCGAGGGCGCAAGCGTACACCGCGCAAGGCTGAGAGCGGGTGAGTTCCTGTGGAAGGAACACCCTGCCCGCGCCGACGTGGTTATCGGCGTTCCCGACAGCGGCTTGGACGCGGCTTTGGGTCTGTCACGCGCTTCGGGTATACCCTACGGTGTGGGCTTCATCAAAAACCGCTATGTGGGACGTACCTTTATCCAGCCAAATCAGGCGGACAGAACAAATTCCGTAAAGATAAAGCTTAACGTTGTCAGGGACACGGTTGAGGGCAAGCGGGTCATTCTGGTGGACGACAGTATCGTCCGCGGAACTACCTCCAAGCGTATCGTCAATCTGATACGGGAAGCGGGGGCAAAGGAAATTCATGTGAGGATTTCATGTCCGCCGTTTAAAAATCCCTGCTATTTCGGCACAGATATCGACAGCAGGGAAAATCTCATCGCCTGCAAAATGTCCGTGGAGGAGATTGCGAAAGAGATCGGCGCGGACACGCTGGGATATTTGAGCGTTGAGGGCGTAAGGCAGATCGCGGGAACAGAGGCAAAGTGCGGCTTCTGCGACGCCTGTTTCACGGGAAATTATCCCTGTCCCGTGCCTAAGGAAATGCCCAAAGATAAGTTTGAGTTCAAGATACAGTAAGCGGGTATAGTCCCCGTGTCAGTAACCATAAAATAAAAAATCAAGCGGCGGGCAGAACGTTTTGCGTACCGCGAAAGGAAGTAAGATATGAAAAGTTTTTCCGAAAGCTACAAGGAGGCGGGCGTTGACGTTACCGCCGGCTACAAAGCGGTTGAGCTGATGAAAGCTCACGTTGCGAGAACTATGACAAGCGGCGTGCTGTCGGGCATAGGCGGCTTCGGCGGTCTGTTCGAGCTTGACATGACAGGCATCAAAAAGCCTGTTCTGGTTTCGGGCACGGACGGCGTGGGTACAAAAATCAAAATTGCTTTTATCATGGACAGGCACAACACCGTAGGTATCGACTGCGTTGCAATGTGCGTGAACGACATCATCTGCTGCGGCGCGAAGCCTCAGTTTTTCCTTGACTACATCGCCTGCGGAAAGAATATCCCCGAAAAGATCGCAAGCATAGTTTCGGGCGTTGCGGAGGGCTGCGTACAGGCGGAATGCGCTCTTGTGGGCGGCGAGACTGCCGAGCACCCGGGTCTTATGCCCGACGATGAGTACGACCTTGCAGGCTTTGCGGTAGGTCTTGTTGACAAGGACAAAATTCTCGACCCCTCATGTCAGAAAGCTGGGGACGTGATGATCGCCATTAAGTCCAGCGGCGTACATTCCAACGGCTTCTCGCTGGTGAGAAAGGTGTTCACGGTCAACGAACAGAACCTTGCCAGACACCAGTCAGACCTTGGAACAACTCTCGGAGAATGTCTGCTGACCCCCACAAAGATTTACGTTAAAGCTGTAATGTCACTTCTGGACGCGGTAAAGGTAAAGTCTCTGAGCCACATCACAGGCGGCGGTTTTTACGAGAATATCCCGCGGTCGCTGCCGAACGGACTTTCCGCAAAGATCGCAAGGTCGGACGTTCAGACCCTGCCTATATTCGACCTTATCGCAAAGACGGGCAATATTCCCGAACGGGATATGTTCAACACTTTCAACATGGGCGTTGGAATGTGCGCTGTTGTTGACAAAAACGACGCTGACAAGGCGATCGCGGCTATCAAGGCGGCGGGCGAGGACGCTTACGTTCTTGGCGAGCTTGTGGAAAGCGACGAGGGCGTAATCATAGTATGATCGAATAATAACGGATAAGGAGGGAGTTTCTCGAAGTTCCCTCCTTTGTTAAAATACGGAGGTTTTATGAAAAACATAGTTGTACTTGTTTCGGGAGGCGGCACAAATTTGCAGGCTCTTATCGACGCGGAAAAGCGAGGCGAAATAGTCGGCGGAAAGATCACCTGCGTGATAGCTTCAAAGCCCGACGCGTACGCTCTTGAAAGGGCAAAGCAGAACGGCATAAAGACCCGCGTCCTTGTGCGCAGAGACTTTGCGGACGTTCACGAATACAGCAAGGCAATGCTGGACGCTCTCAATGAGGAAAAGGCTGATCTTGTGGTGTACGCGGGCTTTATGACTATTCTGGACGAAACGGTTTGCAGGGCGTATCCCAACAAGATGATGAACGTCCACCCTGCGCTTATTCCGTCTTTTTGCGGAAAGGGCTTTTACGGACTGCACGTCCACGAGGCTGTGCTTGAAAAGGGCGTTAAGGTAACAGGCGCGACGGTGCATTTTGTTACCGAGGTCTGCGACGGAGGTCCTATAATTTTGCAGGGGACAGTTCCCGTGCTGAACGGAGACACTCCCGAAGTCCTGCAAAAGCGTGTTATGGAAAACGT
This sequence comes from uncultured Clostridia bacterium, assembly GCA_947177695.1. GTDB lineage: Bacteria > Bacillota > Clostridia > Oscillospirales > Ruminococcaceae > RGIG8773. The sequence goes on along the minus strand of CAMWVO010000058.1, from coordinate 2,420 downwards.
GGAGTGGAAGCTGCTGCCGAAAGCGGTGGCGCTGTTCTGTCAGGATAAGATCAAGGTTGAAAACGGCAGAACAATAATAGAAGAACAGTAAAAAAGAGAGAATTACCCTTGCCGCTGTGATCCGACGGTAAGGGTAATTCTCTGCCGAAACGAAAGATACTTCCGTATCACTATGCATAAAAATCATTTTTAAAGATATCTGTACTTTTTCCTCTTTGCAAAAATAAATATCACCGTTATCGCTGCTGCCGTAAATTCCGCCGCAACGGAAGACACCCACACTCCGTCAATACCCCATATCAGCGGAAGCACTAATACCGCCGCTGTCTGGAACACCAGCGTCCTCAGAAATGATATGAGAGCCGACGTAAGACCGTCGTTCAAAGCGGTGAAAAACGCCGAACCGAAGATAGCAAATCCCGCAAAAAGAAAGGTAAAAGAGAAAATAAAAAATCCTCTTACAGTGAGCGAAAGCAGTCCCTCGTCGTAGCCTGTGAAAATTTTCGCAAGAGGACGTGCAAGAAGCTCTGCGTCGGCAAACATTATTACCGCAAAGACCGATATTATCACACAGCTTTTTTTCAGCAGACTTTTAAGCTCGGCATAATCCTCCGCGCCGTAGTGAAAGCTTACTATCGGAGCAGTTCCCACGGAATACCCGATAAACGCCGCAAGGAACACCAGATTGACATACATAAGCGTTCCGTATGCCGCAACGCCGTCCTCGCCCGCGTACTTCATGAGCTGAACGTTATAGAGCATATTTACAAGGGACATTGATATGTTGGACATAAGCTCCGACGAGCCGTTTGTGCAGACCTTTGCCAGTACGCCGAGGTCTAAGCGGGTCTTTGTCAGCTTCAGCCTGCTTGTGTTGGGGAGTGCGAAGTAAAACAGAGGGATTATCCCGCCAACCGCCTGACTTAGTGCCGTTGCCGCAGCAGCTCCCACGATGCCGAACCTGAAAACCGCCACCAAAAGCGCGTCGCCGATAATGTTCGCCATGCCCGCCGCAATCGTTACCGCAAGTCCGAGACGCGGCTTTTCCGCTGTGGAGAAAAAGCTCTGGAACTCAAACTGGAGCATATAGAACGGCAGCGCAAGCAGGATTATCCTGCCGTACAGAACGCAGTTTTCGAGAAGCTCGCCCTCCGCGCCCATTACCGAAGCAACGGGATGGATAAAAATTATTCCTAATGCGGCGATAATCACTCCGCATATAAGCGTTGTATAGACCAGCAGCGAGAACTGACGGTCAGCCATGTCGGAGTCGCCCTCACCCATAGTTTTGGCGATAAGCGCGCTTCCTCCCGTACCGAACATAAATCCCATTGCTCCCAGTATCATCAGAAACGGCATTATAAAGTTTACCGCGGTAAATGGATTTTTTCCCGCGAAATTGGATACGAAAAAGCCGTCCGCAACCCCGTACAGCGACGTGAAGATCATCATTATAACGGACGGCAGTGTAAAGCGGAGAAGCTTCCCATAGGAAAAACGCTCCGAAAGATGAATGTGCATAAGTCCTCCCAAATGTTACAATTATAGTTTTGAAACCTTTTCGTTCAGCTGGGTCATGTACCGCTTGGTGAGTTCAAAGTAGGTCTCGCGCTCCTGTTCTGTCCATGAGGCGAGAATTTCGTTTTCAATCTCAATAATTTTCAGTACTGTTCTTTCGGCAAGCTCCGTTCCGTCTTCGGTAAAGCGAACGTTCTTGCGGCGTCCTCCTGCGGCTTCCAGATAGACAACGTTCTCTCTTTCAAGCTTTCGCAGAGCGGAATTGACGGTCTGCTTATTCATTCCAAAGTCGCAGATATCGCTTATGGGACAGCAGCCGCCGTTATCCAGCACGGAATACAGGATCGCCATTGCGCTGTAGCTAAGTCCCAGCCTTGAAGCAGCTTCGTGATAGACTGCGTCTATCTGCATTGTCAGACAGTTAAAACGGTTCACGTCCGCGCTTATCAGTTTTCTCACATTAGTCCTCCTTTTGGTACGAAATCGTACAAGTAACATTATAGTACGATTTCGTACAAATGTCAATACCCTTTTAAAAAAATTTTCTGTAAAAATAAAAATCAGCTTTTCAAGAGGAAAAGCTGCAAATCACATCAAAATCACCATGTCCATTGAGGAAACTAAAAAAATAAAAAGAGCCGCTCCTAATAGGAACAACTCAGTCTGCACGGACTCCGTGCTGGTGCCGGCGGCGGGGGTCGAACCCGCACGAGTGTTACCCCAACGGATTTTGAGTCCGTCACGTCTGCCAATTCCATCACGCCGGCTAATGCTTAAATATTTTAACACATTTTATACTGTTTGTCAAGACATTTGGGGTTATTTTCTTAGAAAGTCAGTCTGCCGCGATAAATTTTGATTTACAAGACTAACTATCGTAGCACTTCGGCGGCGAAGCCGCC
>CAMWVO010000057.1 GCA_947177695.1 uncultured Clostridia bacterium | reverse complement strand
CTGCGAGCTGGGCTCAGCTCGACCAGCTTTAGTCGGCGGCTTTGCCGCCGAAGTGTTCCGACAGTTAGTCGCGTAAATCAAAATTTGCTTTTTCCACAGCCCGAGCCGCACGTCCCAAAAAGATGTGCGGCTTTTTGTGCAATTTTTTTAGTAAAATTACATAAAAAATTTGACATTTGAATTATAATATGGTATAATAATACTATTAAAAGGAGCGTTAAAAATGTACATTGATTTTCACACCCACGCCTTTGCCGACCCCATTGCCGAAAAAGCTATCTCCAAGCTCGAACAGACCCTTGTACAATCAGGCTACGGCGAGTTCGTACCCGCGGCTACAAGAGGTACGGTGGGGGAGCTTCTCGAAAAGCTGCCCCAATGGAAAGTCGACAAGGCGGTGATACTTCCCATAGCCACAAAGCCCTCTCAGCAGACGGTGATAAACAACTGGGCTAAGGACGTTCAGACCGCCCATAGCGGCACTCTGTACTGCTTCGGCTCCGTCCACCCCGACTCGGAGGACGCGTTTGCCGAGCTTGAACGCATAAAGTCCCTCGGACTTCACGGCATTAAGCTGCACCCCGACTATCAGGGCTTTTTAGTCAACGAAAAGCGGCTTTTCCCCCTGTACCGCAAGTGCGCGGAGCTTGGTCTGCCGGTGGTTTTCCACGCGGGTTTGGACGCCGCGTCAATGGACTGCATCCACTGCACGCCACAGATGAGCGCGGAGGTTCTGGACGCTGTCCCCGAAATGACCCTTATCCTCGCCCATCTCGGCGGAAACGAACGCTGGGACGATGTGGAAAAATATCTGGTGGGCAGGAACGTTTACTTCGATACTGCGTTTATTGACGGCACTATCCCCGACGAGCAGGCGCTCAGGATATTCAGAAACCACGGCGCGGATAAGATACTGTTCGCTTCCGACTGCCCGTGGCACCCGTCCTGCCGCGAAAGGGAAATGCTGGAAAGACTTCCCCTCACCCATGAGGAGCGGGAGCTTATCTCCCACGTCAATGCGGAAAAGCTTTTAAACATTTGTTAATTATTTCAAAATACTTTTTCGCCCGCGTTTGGACATTTTTATTAATACGGCATAATGCCGAATGTGTGTTTTTTGTGAAAATGTGCAGATATTCATTGCCGATTTGTTAAAAATAACATATTGCCAAATTTATAATAAAATGTTATAATATTTAAAGTATCGTGGGCACTTTATGCCTGCTGATAACCGCGGCTTTGTGTATCCCGCCTCATGGAACAGCGGATTCCGCAAGGGACGGCGTTCCGCGCCGCTTGTGAATAAGGGGCTGCGCCCGTTATTTATTGAATTTTATCCATATCGGAGGTGTCAACCAATTTATGAAGACATTTATCTATACGGCTACGGACGTTCAGGGCAATACCGTCAAAAATGCCAGAATGGTCGCGGAAGATGTAAATGATTTTCTGGAAAAAATCCACGAAAAGGGTCTTTTCTGCTCAAGCTACAAGGAATCGACCGAAAAGGGAGCAAAGACGCTTCATAAGTTCACTACCGGCGAGCTGGCTTACAACTGCCGTCAGCTCAGCGCAATGCTTACGTCAGGTCTGACTCTTGTAAGGGCTCTCGATATCCTTTACAAGGAGCAGGAAAAGGACAATACCAAGCAGCTGTTCAGAGAGGTTTATGAAGAGGTGCAGAAAGGTTCGTCCTTCTCGGACGCGCTGAGAATGCAGCAGGGAGCTTTCCCGAACTTTATGGTCTCAATGGTTCAGGCGGGTGAGTCCTCGGGTTCGCTGGACGTTATTATCCGCCGTCTTGAGGATTACTACGACAAGCAGAACAAGCTGAACAACAAGATCAAGGGCGCGATGATGTACCCTATCATTCTGGCGATACTCTGCGTTGCTATCGTAATCGCGCTGTTTACGTTCATCATGCCTACTTTCAAGGATCTGCTTACGGAAGAGGATATGAAAGGTCTTACAGGCGCGCTGTTCGCTTTCTCCGACAGCCTTACGGGATATTGGTACATATACGTCGGCGTAGTTCTGGCGGCGATCTTCATTATCAAGTATTCGCTGAAGATACCCGATGTGCGGTATAAATTCGACAAGCTGCTGTGCAAGATGCCGAAGATAGGAAGACTGATCGTAAAGGTCTATACGGGACGTTTCGCAAGAACGCTGTCCTCGCTGTATTCCTCCGGTATCCCTATGGTAGAGGCTCTGGAGCGTTCGTCCGCTATCCTTAACAACACCTTTATTGAAAAGGCGTTCGTTACGGTTGTTGACGAGGTAAAGCAGGGCGAGCAGCTGTCGGTATCCATTCAGAGAACGGGTATTTTCGAGTCAATGTTCTGCTCCATCATCTACGTTGGTGAGGAAGCCGGCGCGCTTGATACCATTCTTGAAAAATCCGCGGCTTTCTACGAGGACGAATCTGACTCCGCTATCCAGCGTATCGTAGGTATGATCGAGCCTATCATGATCATCATCATGGGTGTTGCGATCGGTTTCGTTATCGCAGGTATCCTCCCCGCTATCTACAACTCCATGGAGAATATCCAGTAAACGGAGAACGGAAAAAAGCACAAGAACAGGGACCTGTTCATTAAATATTAATAAAAAATTTGTGAGGTGACGAGTATGCTTTCATTTGATATTACAGACAGACACGTCCGCATTATCCGAGGCACAGAGGCTCGCGGCAAGATAAAGGTTGCCGACGCTTCTACCATCGACATAGGCGAGGGTCTGATTGTTAATGGTCATATTAAAGATATACCCAAAATGGCAACGATAATCAACGACGAGCTCAAAAACAAGAGAATGGCTGACAAGGAAGCTGTTATCAGCGTTTCGTCGAATCTTATCATTTTTAAGGAGCTCCACATTCCTAAAGCAAAGGGTACTCAGCTTCTGACAATGGTTCAGAACCAGATGCAGCACCAGATGGGAATTGCCGAGGACTACTCAATCTCTTACACCATCGCGGGAGAGGTCGAGGAAGAGGGCGTTCAGGCAATGAAAGTCCTTGCAACGGCGTGTCCTTTTGAAGTTGTTGACTGCTTCAGAAAGGTATTCTCCATGCTGGGCATAAACCTGCGTTCGGTTGTGGTTTCCTGCAACTCCATCTCAAGGATCATTCTGAGCGATTCCAAGTCCAAGGCAAAAATGCCTATGCTGCTCGTTCAGATCGACCCCAACTTCGTAAGCCTTAACCTTTACGAGAACAACCAGCTTACATTCTCCCGTTTCGCTTCCATCGACCCCGAGGACTACGATAATTCCGAGGACTACATCTATGAAGCGGTAAACGAGAACATTTTCAGAATGTTCCAGTTCCAGAAGTCCAGAAGCGGAGACAATCCGATACAGAACGTTGTATTCTACGGCGATACCACCGAGTATATCCGTCTTACAAACGCTCTGGAGCAGATGGACATTTCCACCAGCCTGCTGGGAGTTCCCAGTAATATCGGCGGATACGAGAACTTCGAGTTCCAGGCGTATGCCAACGCTATCGGCGCTATGTTCCGCAGCAACAAGGACACCGAGCGTATAAACCTTATCGAGGTAGACGCCGCTTCGGGACGTACCAGCGCGGGCGCGAAGTTCGCTATGGCTGTATTCGGTTCGATAGCAGTATCTGCGGCAGTTGTGGCTGCTGTATGGGTATTCGGAAATATCCAGGAGAGCGGCTTCATCAACGATACCGCCGAGATACAGGAATATCTTGATTCTCCCGACGTTGCCGCAAAGATAGCCGCTGTTGACGCAGCTCAGGCAAAGCTTGACAAGGTATACAGCGTTAAGGCATATGTTGACATCGCCTGCGATAACTATGCGTCGCTGCCTATGCTTACCTCCGACGTCATCAAGGACGTGGAAGCAAACTTCAGCGGAACAAGCACAGCGTGGACTACCATCACATACGGCGACGGACATTTCAACGTTGAGTGTATGTCAAAAGATTTTGACGAGCCTGCCCAGGTAGTTGCCAATTTCTTTGAACAGGATGTGTTCGACAACATTACATACACCGGCTTTGAAGAAGAAGAGGGCGATATGGATAGAGAAGGCGGATTTAAGTTTAACGTAGCCTTTGAGATCCGTCCGCCGGTGATCGAGTCCGATAACGCGGCAGAACAGACGGCTGAGGCTGAGTCGGAAAACTGATATTGAGAAAGTGCAGGTGAACATAAATGAATTTGAAGCTTTCCTACAGAGATAAAGTTATCTTTATCGTTGTAATGGTAATTATTGTGCTTGTAGCCGGATTTTTCCTCTTCATAAAGCCGAAGTTTGAGGCGGTTGAAAATGCAAAGGCAACTTTTGAGTCCAAGCAGGAGGAAAAGAACGAGATCGACACAAAGATCGATACGCTTCCCATTATAATCGACAACATTAAAGCGACTGCCGAGGAGATCGGCGAAAAGCAGCAGATATTCCTTGACGAGGCTCATCCGTATACGAACGAAATTTATATCAGAGAGGCTCTTTCAGGTCTGAATCTGGATATGGTCTCGATGAATACGGCATACACGATCGCTGCTCCGATAACCAGATATACGACCAAGGAAGAACACTACCTTGCCTATGAAAACAAGATAAACGCTGACTTGTACAATGAGCTTCCGCAGGAGGTTTACAATCTGTACAACGGAGTTCCCGACCCCACATATCCGGAGACGATAATCGGCGTGACGACCATGGAGTTTACCTTTAAGCTGGATACCGGCTTAAATCCTATCGATAAGGTCTACAGAGTTATGGATAGGCTTGCGGAAGACGAAAAGACCGTGGTTCTCAATTCGGTAAGCACCGAAGCAGATCCTACGGACGAAGATCCTAAGGCTACCGTAAACCTTACAATGTATTCCATATTCCCGCTTAACGTTGAGGAAGCATTGAAGGAAAATACGGATATAAAGCCGATAGATACTACAGCAAATGAGCCAGCAGCCGATGAGACTGCTGAACCGGCTGCCTAAAGGCTTGCCGCGGCAAACCGATAAATCATTTTGGTTTATCGGTTTTAGCCGATTAGATAAGTATTTTAAGAGACGAAATCTGAGGAAAGGGTGGTTGACAATGAAAAGCAAACGGCTTGGAAGCTTTGCCGGTACAGTGCTTATTATGGTTCTTACCGTTATGCTTGTACTGATAATCATGCTTATGGCAACTCTGACGGTGGTATCGACCGCAAGTCAGCGTATCTACACCAAGTATGAAGAACAGCAGGCGTACTATACAGCTCGTTCTGCTCTTGATGTGTTTACGGGAAAACTGCTTAACGACAGCCAGTATATTGTAAGCGGCACTGAAACACAGGGTTATTTTCTCCAGAAGGATCTGTATACGATCCCTATAAGCGATAAGAATACGAAACTGTCACCGGCAGAAAAATCGCAGAGAAATCTTGCTTTTACCGATTCGACCGGTGAATATTACGGTCCGATCATCAGCGACAAGTATATAGACTACAAGGTAACGCTTCCTGATTTGAACGGCGGTTCGGGCGATAAATACGGAAAGTTTTCCGATGACGGCAGTACGGTCAACATCAGGGTAGAGGTTCTCGACCGCGTTTATAACTGCGGCAGCGACGGAAAACCGGAAAGCGGTCTGAGAAAGAAAGATTCAATGACGATACAGGTTACCGCTACCGCTTTCTTTGAAGGCATGGAGGGAACCGCGTCTGTTGTGATGAAGACAAAAGCGCCTGCCGCAAATATGGCGGACAGAGCCGTAACGGTAACCGGCGGCGGTACGATGAAGTTCAACAACACAGCTATTCTCGGCGGAATTATTGCGCCGGTTAATGCAGAGATGGGCAACAATCCCTGTATCTGGGGCGATATATTTATCGGTGACGGATTTTATTCGGCGGTAAATCTGCATACTACCGTTACAGACGGTGAATGGATATATATAAGGGGAAAAGACAATGCAGGTATAAGAGATCCAATAGAATGGAAAAACTCTGGTCCGAAAATTTCCGGAGTAAATGCTTCGGGCGACGATGCTAAAACTCCAAACCTTTTTATGGACGGCAATGTTGAAATTGGTACTACCACTACTTTTGGCGATTCCGGAAAAAATATCAGAACGATCATTACAGGAAATTTGACTTGGACTGAAGCATCAGATGTTACAGTCTACGGCGATTTGTATGTAATGGGCAATGTGATAGTTCATCAAGCTAAGTCACTAACTGTTACGGGAAATTTATATGTAGGCGGAACCTGTGATTGGAGCAACAATGCAAATATCACTGTCGGCGGCAGTATGTACTCCCCAAATGCGGTTCCGCGTATGGGCGGAGATCCTCCAGCAGTTCAGGGTCTGACGATCGGCGGTGCGCCTCAGACAAATCTTTCCGCACTCGGAACAACTATCCCGATCACTATAAAAGGATTACAAGACGGAACTAAAACTGACGAGCAGTTGGTGGCAGAGCTTAATGCCAACAGCGGAAATATAAAGATTGACTGGAACGGCAAGGTATTCAATATGTCCTCCGAGCAGAAGCTGTATCAGCCGTATCATTGGTATTCCGATATATCTGACGGAACGATCACCGCTTCGGAATATGCTTTCCTCAGCAGTGACGATCTTGAGAAGATCCTTGACGATTCAGAAACATTTGAATATCCTGAGGACTTCAAGCGTATCCATGAGTATGTGGATGCCGAGCACAGCGGAGCTGCTTTCGGTACTCCTGTAAAGCTTCAAGGAGGCGGCTCTATCACAGCACCGGGAAAATATGTTTTTGATTCCAACTGGACTTGGTTCGATATGAATTTCAACGGAAATCCTTTTATTATAGACGCTGGCGGCGAGGTTGAGATCTATATTAACCCGGGCACATACTCGGCAAACAACGGAAAGATCATCGTTGAACCCGGAACAACAGTAAAATTTTATGGCATAGGAATTTATTCATTCAGAAGTTTGCCAATTGTTACAAGAGAATATGAAATGGGCGGCGATTTATACGTTGGAGAATACGGCTCTGACGGCACTGTAAATACATTGATGGGTATGCCTATTTCATACTATTTTGAGGGTGAAAGCCAAGTTACGTTTGATACTGATACAGTTTTTGTCGGACATATGTACATTCCGAGAGGCAGGGTTTATAATACCGGTTCGGCAGGAGCAGATATGGAAGTTATATGTCCAAGATTGAAGTACAACAACGTTGATTTCGTGACCAACGGCGGAAAAAAGTCACGCTTTTCTGTACTGGGTTCGGTTATATGCTCCGGCTATGACAGCGGTTCCAGCCAGTGCGGCGGCGTTGCGTTTGTAAAGGCAAGCTCGGAGGCTCCTCCGACTCACGGTCAGCCCAATTTGATATTCAACGCTTCAGAGTACAAGAGAAGATAGGAGGCAGGTATATGAAGAGAAAACTAAAAGGCTTTACGCTTATTGAGTGCCTTGTCGCACTTGCGATTCTTGGAGTAGCTTCACTTACTATGGCTCAGATCTATGCAAGCGTTGCAAGAAAAAATATGGCAAATCATACCAACAACACAAGCATTGCAAAGCAGATGGAGTTCATCGAAAAAGAGCTCAGGGAAAACGGCGCGGTGGAGATAAAGTACGACGGAGGAGCTTCCGCTCCCAATCCGCCGTCCGGCACTAATATAGCCCAGAACTCCTATATCGAAGTGGAGCGCTCGGACGGTACAAAGCTTACCTATCCGGTTGACATTTACATTTTAAACAGCCGCGACGCAAACGGTGAGCAAAGCTATATACCTAATCCCAGTAACCCCGGTGCGGTTACTCCTAACCCTAACTACAAAGGTCCCGATGAAGAGAAAACCAATCTTAAGTACAGATATTTTCTGGCGCACTGAGGGGAGGAGCTGTTATGATGAAAAAAATTCTTAAAGGCTTTACCCTTATGGAGCTGATCATAGTTATGGCGATCCTTACGATCCTGATGGCTGCCATAATGCGTATGTTCAAGCCTATCAGAGAGACCTATGTGGACTCTACGCTTTACGAGAACCAGAGAACGGTACAGAACGGCATTATTCAGTATGTGAACGAGTCTCTCCGCTATGCGACGGATGTGGGTATATACAATACTCCCGATAAGTCGAGTATGCAGCAGGCTGTAGAGGAATTTGCAGATGCGTACTGCCACAAAAATTCCTCCGCCAATAAGAGTACCGTTATGAATGAAGCAGAGGTAATCATTATTGACAACGAGAAAACTTACACATTTAACGGAAAAAAATGCACAGGCAGACTGCTCCGCAGGAATAATGTGGGTGATGCCTCTTGGAATGAATCCACTAATACCCGCCTTGCACTTGGCGCTGCCTACTACGGCGAGAACAGCTACGCTATAAAAATCACACAGCCCATAGAGACCACAGACGCCGTGGCAGCTCTTGACTGGCGTGCGGATGAAGGAATTAAAATGACCGTTGCTTCGACTGCTTCTTACGGACAGAGACAGCTTCAGAAAAGCGAGGGCTTCGGCTTTAAAAACAAACTTATCAATACGGAGGGC
>CAMWVO010000056.1 GCA_947177695.1 uncultured Clostridia bacterium | reverse complement strand
CGCCCCTCCTCGAAATGACTGTCGTCATTTCTCACCTCCTGCTCCGTTTTGGAGGCTATGCGCTCTGCTCATCTCGGCTTTCAGCCGAGGCGCAGGAGGGGAATTTCGCCGTCTGCGGACGGCGACCAAAGGCTCCGCCTCTGGACTTCGCGAGCTGGGCTCAGCTCGACCAGCTTTAGTCGGCGGCTTCGCCGCCTGAGAACCCGTCTATAGTGGTTAAATAAAAAAACAAGAGCCGCACTGCGACTCTTGTCTGAATTCAATATTATTCCAAATCAGTCGGAAACGTAGGGGATAAGCGCAATATATCTTGCACGCTTAATCGCGGAAGTAAGCTCTCTCTGATGATAAGCGCAGGTACCTGTTACTCTTCTGGGAAGAATCTTGGATCTCTCGGTCATGCACTTCTTGAGCCTTGCAACGTCCTTGTAGTCGATCTTTTCAACCCTGTCAGCGCAGAACATACAAACCTTTTTGCGGGTTCTCTTTGCGCCGCGGGGAGCTCTTTCTCTATCCTTTTCCATAGTGAAACCTCCTTATAAAATGTTTCAGCCGTTTTTGCCTTTCAGAAAGGCAGATCGCCGTCTCCGATAACCTCCTCGAAATCGCCCAAGTCTCCGAAAGAGACCGCAGGTGCGGGAGCGTTCTGCTGCGGAGCGTACTGAGGCGCGCTCTGAGCGGGAGCAGGCTGGCTGTACTGGGGCTGGGCAAACTGCTGGGGAGCATAATTTCCTCCGCCCTGCTGTGCCTTTTCGCCCGTAAAGTATACGCTGTCGGCATAAACCTCGGTCACATAGTGACGCACATCGGGATAACGCTTGTCGTCATAGGTTCTGGTACGCAGATTTCCCTCGACGCATATCATTCTTCCCTTGGCAAAGTACCTGCTGATAAATTCAGCGGTCTGTCTCCATGCGACAACGGTAATAAAATCCGTCTGTCTTTCGCCGCCCTGCGGAGTATAATTTCTGTCCACAGCAACGGTTATCTGACAAGTGGAGACTCCCGAAGTGGTCTGCCTAAGTTCAGGGTCGGCAGTAAGTCTGCCCATGATAATAACTTTATTCAACATAAAGCGACACCCTTTCCGCGTTATCTTACTGTAGTAAGCGAACGCATAACGCCGTCCGTGATCTTGAATACACGGTCCAGCTCAGCGGGGAAATCGGGCTTGCTTGTGAATGTGTAAAGCACATAGTAGCCCTCTGTCTGGTCGTCGATCTCGTAAGCAAGCTTTCTCTTGCCCCATTCGTCAACGGATTCCATAGTGCCGTTAGCCTCGATAAGCGCCTTGAACTTGTCGTTAAGAGCCTTAACGCCGTCCTCACCGTTTTTCAGGCTGTAAACTGCCATGGTCTCATAAGCTTCACTGATTTTAGCCATTTTAAAACACCTCCTCTTGGATTACGTCCACGACCCTCCGCGGACGAGGATACCATAATATTATATCACGCAGTTATCGGCTTGTCAACAGTTTTCTAAAAATTTTGGATATTCCGTGCAGAAAATATACTTATAACTATTTATTTTTTTGTGTATTAAGGATATCAAAGGCGCGGCGCAGAAATTCCGCTTTTGATATGTTCTCCTCTTTGCAGTAATTTTCAATTTGTTCTTTAAGTTCCGGCTTAATAACTATACTGAAATTTTTATAGTGCTTTTTGCTGTAGTTGCTGTTATACTGATTTTTGTCGAATTTCTGCGGACGTTCAATATATTTTTTATCCAAAAGCCCAGCTTCTTTCTTAATTATAATTTAACAAAATATATATAATTGTGTAATTTATAAACAACTTAAGTTGTGCTATACTTAGAGTAACAAATCATTAAAGAAGAAAATATGCCATGAATGATTTAATAAAGGAATATTATGATTCCGACTTATGTGAAGTAAACCGAGTCCATGAACTGTCGGAATCAACCGCGGAGGTACGCGAAAATCAGGAAGTCGTTTACTCCAAACTGAAAGAGCGTCTTAGTGCGGAAAATTTCAAACTGTTTGAAGCGTACGTAGAGGATAAAGATATCATAGATAATGAAGAAATGTTTCGAGCCTGCTGCTGCGGTATGAGAGCAATGGCAAGGCTTGGCTTCCTGCTTTTTAATGAAGCTTGGAGCGAAGTTACCTATGTGGTGAAATAAAAACATCTAAGGAGGTTCACCTATGAACATTACAAGTGTTGGCGGCAGAGAGCTGTACAGTATTCTTTTAGGAGATAACAGCCCTTTTGGAAAACCTTACAACGCAAATCCTATTGAGTTGAATGAAACTTTAAATGGGGAAAGCATTGAAATTTCCAATGCTTTAAAAGCTGACCCAACAAAATTTCAAGTTTCTGACATTCAGAATGCCACGTCAAAAATAAGGCGAGCAGATTGTTTTGAACCTTCTGTAAGTTTTAATCTAACAGAATTGCCAAAAGACAAGTCATCTGATAACTTTGAGAGAGCAAATGACATAGACATCAATGACGAACGTGTTCAAAGTATCGTTAATAACTACATAAAGGTAAGTTTAGGCAGCGGCATGACCGGAGGTATTCCAACCAAGGAAAGAATTTCGGAATATTACGGAAATATGGCTAAACGTCTTGATACTGCATATTCTGACGGCAAATTTACAAAAGACGAATATGATGAACTTAATAAAATGTTAGAAGAGCATATGGAGCATACCACTATTTGCGCGGAACGAAAAGCGGCACGACGCGCAATTGGTGGAGAGCGCGGCGGCTTGTCACCTGCTGCTGCCCGACCGGTTATATTAAAACAGTTAAGTATGACTTCCGAAGAATATATGGCAGAAATGGATGCCCAAATATCTGAATACGTTGAAAAATATTTCAAAATAGACCGTACTTCGCTTTTGGCAATGTTTAACTCTATAAGATACGGAAAATAACGCATTTAGAGGTGCAGATAATTTTGTTTATCTGCACCTCTTTTGTAAATTTCCCCATGGGGAATTACAATCTATACTTTTTCAAGGTGCTTGTAGAAATTTTCAAGCTCATACTTAACCTCTGTGGGAATACGCTTGTCTGCAAAATTTTCAACTTTAGAGATTTTTTGTCTTCATATCACGATTTATATTGATTTTATTAACGTTTACCAAATAAACAATATAGATTTATCTTGTTATAAATAAAAGTGGCAATTCGAGTTATCGATTTGCCACTTTTATTACAGGGAGATATATTGGTTAATATTCGTATAATTTTTGCTGTGTAATTGGATACGAATAGTGAACTGCATTTACTCGTCAAAAAGCCCGTTTTTCAGCCTGTCATAACCGCTTGCACCCACAGTCAAAGGAAACCTCCCCGTCCTTTCAATGGTCAGACCGTTCAGCATACCAATATGCAGCGAAATATGCCGAAACTGCATAAGCGCAAGCTCAAACCGGCTAAAGGAACAGCTTTCAGGACATTCGAGCAGCATTTCGTCCGTGAGGGTATCAATATAGTCCAAGGTTTTGTCCCGCACTTTTTCAAGGTACTCCAGCAGCTCGCCGTCGGAAAGAACAATATCGCAGGGGTTGTCCGGATTGTCCATGCCGTCCCTGTGGAAAGGCGGCTCGTCAAAAACAAAGGGATTGAAAAACCATTTGTCCGCCGAATGTATCGCGTGATAAACATACCGCCACGCAGGAGAGCCGCACACAAGCGCGTTTCGGTCGTAGGTCTTTACCGCTGTTTCAAGATTGATAAAATTCGGCAGGACTTGTTTTTTCAGCATGGCGCACAATTTGTTCACAGCGCATTTTCCTTTCTGTACAGTCTAAAAAAGATAACGCGGCAAAACGAAAGCTTCCTTGCGGGAATTTTGATTTCGTGCAATCCTTATATCAAAACTATTTCCCGTCTCGGAAGAGCAATTACCCTTACCGTCAAGCTGCGGCGGCAAGGGTAAAGGCTCAGCCTTTTGCCGCGTTACTATAGTTACTTTGTTTCCGTAAGCACGAATATCTCGTATATCGCCTGTATTGCAGCTTCAAAGTCTTCGTCGCTTACGCCGATGATAATGTTAAGCTCCGACGAGCCCTGATCTATCATCTTAACGTTTATCTTCGCGTGAGCAAGGGCAGAGAATATCCGTCCCGCAGTACCTCTCGCTTTTCTCATGCCCCGTCCCACAACGGCGATAAGAGCCAGATTATCCTCAACTTCCAGATGATCGGGGTGAACGCGGAAATTGATCTCGTCCAGAACCTGCTGCTGAACGGGCTTTAATACGTCCGTACCCACAATAACGCTCATGGTGTCGATACCCGACGGCATATGCTCAAAGTTCAGACCGTTCTTTTCCAGCGAACGAAGCACGTTTCTGCCAAAGCCAAGCTCGCTGTTCATCATGTCCTTTTCAATGTTTATCGCGGAAAGACCTTTCTTTCCCGCAATTCCTGTGATAACGTACTTACCCGCTTCGGAGGCTTCGGCTACGATCATTGTACCCTTGTCCTCGGGACGGTTTGTGTTTCTTATATTTATGGGGATACCCGCCGTGCGCACGGGGAAGATAGCGTCCTCGTGAAGAACGCCTGCGCCCATGTAGGAAAGCTCCCGAAGCTCTCTGTAGGTAATAGTCGTGATGGGAGCGGGATCTTTAACTATTCTTGGGTCGCAGATAAGGAAACCCGAAACGTCCGTCCAGTTCTCGTAAATTTCAGCCTTGACCGCGCGGGCTACGATAGAACCCGTAACGTCCGAGCCGCCGCGGGAGAACGTGCGGATAGTATCGTTGGGCATAGAGCCGTAAAATCCCGGAATGACCGCGTGCTCGCATTTTTCCAGACGGGGACGGAGCAGGGAAATTGTTTTCTCCAGATCGAAAACGCCGTTTTCGCCGAACTTGATGTATCCCGCAGGGTCGATAAACTCAAAGCCGAGAAAAGCCGCAAACACCTTGCTGTTAAGGTATTCTCCGCGTGAAGCGGCATAGTCACGTCCTGCCATATGTTCAAACGCGCTTTTGATGCGCACAAATTCCCTGTCCAGAGAAATATCCAGACCAAGCTCCGAAATAATTTCGTTGTAACGCTTTTCTATTGCGGAAAAATCCTCCTCAAAATCCTCGCCCTTTGCAGCCTTGTCGTAACAGGAATAAAGCATATCGGTGATCTTGATATCCTCGCTGAAGCGCTTACCGGGCGCGGAAGCTACAACGAAGCGTCTGTCGGGGTCTGCGAGAACGATATCGGCGGCTTTTCTGAACTGTCCCGCGTCCGCAAGGGAACTTCCGCCGAATTTAACTACTTTAATATTGCTCATGGAATAATGTTCCTTTCGTTTTGGTTTGATACTATACTATTATAAATAAATTTCGTAAGATAATCAATAGGAATATAAAACAAAAAAGCGGCGCAAATTCGTGTCCGTTTGTGGAAAACGACTGTATTTTCACCGCGGACAGGCTTTCAAAGCCCGCCCTGCCCGCAGGCTTGCCGCCGCTAATTTACGACAGCGGCAGAGGAGGTTCCGTCGGAGTTCTTGCTTACCCTTATGCCGCATGGAATAACGTTCCGAAGCTCCTCCACATGGGAAATTATACCTATGGTATTTCTGCCTGCCGCAAGTCCGCAAAGAATGGAGACCGCTTCCCTTAAAGACGCGGGATCGAGTGAGCCGAAGCCCTCGTCGATGAACATGGCTTCCATGTCAATGCCGCCGCTGCGGCTTCGGGCGACAGCGGAAAGTCCCAGCGACAGGGCAAGGGAGATCAGGAACTTTTCGCCGCCCGAAAGATTTTTCACCCCGTATGCGACCTTGAAATCGGCGGTAAGAGTTTCCACCTCCAGATCAAGTCCCTGCTTGGAATTTGCGGCGTAATCGCTTTTGACCCGCAGACGGAATTTTCCTCCACGCACCTCCCCGAGGATACGGTTTGCTTCGGCTGTAACAAGGGAAAGCATTTTTCCCAGAAAATATCGGGTAAAAGAAATACCCTTGTCGCCCCGCATAAATTTTGCAAAATCCGACAGCTTGTCCGATCTTTGGCTTTCCGTCTGTATCGCCGCAAAACGGCGGGAGCAGTCCTCTGAAAGCTTTTTCAGACGGCTTGACCGTTCGGCTGCAAGTTTAAGCTGTCCCGACAGCTCGGACAGATCGTTCTCGGCGTTCTGTACCTGAGAAGCGATCTCATCTGTCGGAGGGGGAGACTTGCCCTCAAGCTCCTTTTTCAGCGTATCCGACCGCTCCCGCGCCGTGTGCAGAGCAAGGTCGTACTGTTTTATTTCCTCGGAAAGCCGCGCCGCGTTTTCCTCCGAAAGGAGCGAGGCTTCGTATTCGTCGGGAGAAATTCCAAGTCCCGAAAGCTTTTCAAGAAAGGCAGTATGCGCCGCTTCAAGAGCCTTTTCCGCACCGCCGAACTCCGTCCGAGCCTGACCTAAAGCGGAGGAGGCTTCGATCTTAAGCTTTTCTGCCGCCGAGTATTCGTTCTCGGAACGCTCCTTTTCCCGCGCGAAAGCTTCGGTCTCCGTTTTAAGACGGCTTACCCACGCGGCGTAGGAATCCGCGTCCCCGAAACGCGGGTCAAGACTTTCTTTTAAGACGGACAGCTCCGCCTTTGCATTAAGCTCGGCACTGCGGGCGGCTTCAAGCTTTTCGGTCTCGTCGGCAAGCTGCTTTTCAAGATCGGCTTTAAGCGCGGAAAGCTCTTTCAGACGGCTGTCTATTTTGGGCAGCATTTCGTTCTGCTTGACCGCTTCACCGTGCCTTAGAGTGACCTCGTCAAGCTCCGCGGCGGTGTAACCGGTGTCGGCGATAATCTTTTTCTCGGCAGTGATATAGTCCTCGGCGGCGGGAATACGGGCTTCCTCCGCGGCAATTTTCGTCCGCATATCGGCAAGGGCTTTTGCGGGACGTTCAAAGGCGGCTCTTGCGGCTTTGACTTCGGCGGCTGTCACCGCGTTTTCCGAAAGTCCCGCGGGAGCAGGGTGGGAAAGACTTCCGCAGACGGGACATGGCTGCCCCTCCTTAAGCTGTGAGGAAAGCTCAGCCGCCGCGTTTCGGATATAGTCTCCGTAAAGCCTGTCGTATTTGGTTTCGGCTGCGGATCTTTCCGCTTCAAGCTTGTCCGCTTCGGCGGTCATATCCGCAATTTTTATGCGTATCTTTTCAAGAGCCGCAGTGTAAGTGACAAGGCGTTTTTCGGCTTCCGCGCCGCTTTTTAACGCATTCAGACGAGCGGCAAGCTCGGGCAGCCTGCGGGAAAAATTCTCTGTGATAAAGTCCCGCTTTTCCGAAAGCTGATCGGCTTCCGAAGCGCACTTTCCGACCCGTTCCTCCGCGCTGCTTCTGCGTTTTCCGCAAGTCTCGGTCTGTGCGGAAAGCTGTTTCAGCTCCGCAGTCTTGCGGAAAATTTTTTCGTACAGCGGAGCAAGATTTGCCAGTACCGCAAGCTCGGCTGTCTTAGCCTGAAATTCGGGCTCCTTTTCGTAAACGGCGGCTTTAAGCTTTTCCGCTTGGGAAAATTTATCCTCCGCCGAAGAAAAATTTTTCTCCGCAAGCTTTGCACTTTCTGTTCGTTCGGCAAGATTTTTTTCCGCCGAGAGAAAGGCGTTTTTTTCCGCAATAGCGCGGGACGCGTTTTCGTGCTTTTTTAAAACAAGACGCTTTTTCTCGGCTTCACCGCGACCCTCTTCAAGCTCCGCAAGACGTTTTTCCGCACCGTCAAGCTCCGAAAATTTTGCTGTCAAAAGCTTCGCCTCGGTAAGCTTTTCCCGAAGCACGGAAAGATTTTCCTTTGCTTCGTCAAGCTTCGGCGAAAGGGACTTGATTTCCTCCGAAAGCTTTTGTATCTCCGCGTCAAGCTGTTCGGGGGACTGGGCGTTCTCTGCCGCAAGCATGGCTTTGAGAGCCTCCGTTTCCGAGGAAAGCTTTTTTCTCAGCGCTTCGGATTTTTCCCACAGCTTGTCCGACAGGCGGGTGTACTTGTCCGCGCCGAAAAGGGTTGAAAGCATTTCCTCCTTGTCTCTGCTGCCCGATGTCAGAAGCTGCTCAAATTTGCCTTGGGGGAGGATTATGACCTGCCTGAACTGGTCGGCGGAAAGTCCCGTAAGTTCTTCGGCTTTGGCGCGGACAAAGGCTTGTTTCGGGTTCTCGAAAAAGGCGCGGAAACATCCATCTTCCGTGTCGAAATAGAAGCAGTCCTGACGGGTCTCAAGCTTTTTGCTTCGCGGGGTAATTGTTATTGAGCGGGTAAACTTGTAGAGTTCCCCGCGTATTTTAAAGGTAAATTCCACCAGCGTGGGGAGCTTTTCCGCAGCAGGCAGAGCGCAGCGCATATCCGTCCTGTCGCCGCCGCTGGACTCGCCGTAAAGCGCGTATGCAACAGCGTCCAGAACAGCGGTTTTTCCCGCGCCTGTTTCGCCGTGGATAAGGAAAAGGCTGTCCAGCTTTTCAAAGTCTATCTCGACCGCCTCCGCATAGGAAGCGAATGCCTGAATTTTAAGCTTAACGGGGAGCATTTTACGTCCTCTTTTCGATAAATATGGGAATATCTGAAAATAATTATACTTTAACAAGGGAAAAAAGTCAACGATAAATTTTGATTTACGCGACTAACTGTCGTAGCACTT
>CAMWVO010000055.1 GCA_947177695.1 uncultured Clostridia bacterium | reverse complement strand
TGCCCCCTCGACCCCTGCGAGCTGGGCTCAGCTCGACCAGCTTTAGTCGGCGGCTCCGTCGCCTGAGCGTTCCGACAGTTAGTCGCGTAAATCAAAATTTACAGCATTTATCAACAAAAAACCGAGCCGATATTAAAACGGCTCGGTTTTTTATTGAGAAGATCGGGTTATCTTTATATGCTGTAGTCAAGCTTTCTTTCGTCGATAATACGCCGGGATTTATGCTCCGAACGGGTATCGAGTCCGCCGTCGGGGTGGACTTTCACCTCGTAGGGCTTTACGCCGATCCTCGCTTTGAGAGCGTCTGACGTCCTCTGAGCAATTGCCTCGTCGCTGTCGGGATTGTCGGAGTTTTTCTCCACCTCAACGGAGTATTTGCAGGTAAAGTCCCTTTCAAATACGCGGATAAGATATTCGCCCGTAATGCCGTCGAGGTCGCGGATAACGGCTTCGATATCGCTGGGGAACACGTTTACCGCGGACACGATAAACATATCGTCCTTTCTGCCGCTTATGTGTATTCTTCCGTGAGTTCTTCCGCATTTGCAGGGAGTGTTGTCTATCCAGCCGATATCGCCCGTTCTGAACCTGATAAGAGGTCTCGCGTGCTTTCGGAGGGTTGTGAACACCAGCTCGCCCACTTCTCCCGCGAGGAGAACTTCGCCCGTATGTATATCAACTGTTTCAACAAGAATGTGGTTTTCCGCAATGTGCAGACCGTCGTGGTATTCACAGTGAGCGGCGCAGGCTCCGAAGATATCGGACAGACCGTAGAAGTCGTAAACCTCCGCTCCCCACAAGTCCTCGATAGCCTTTCTCGTTGCGTCGATAGAACCGCCAAGCTCTCCCGCAACGATTATCTTTTTGATGGACAGGTCTTTTTTCGGGTCTATTCCCGCCTTTTTAGCCTTTTCGCCAAGCTGCCACGCATATGAGGGACTTGTCCAGATTATGGTGGGCTGATAGGTTTGCAGGATAAACAGCAGCCTTTCGCTGGGAAGCGTTCCGCCCCAGATACAGAGCGCGCCGAGGTTCTGCGCTCCGATAACGTCGGGACCTCCCACATAGAGGGAGAAGTTCAGCGCGTGGACGTATCTGTCGGTTGGTCTCATTCCCACCTGCCAGAACCAGCGGCTCTCGGTATCCTGAAATTCGTCGAAGTCCTGTTTGGTAAAGGGGCTCATTGTGGGAACTCCCGTCGAACCCGACGACGTTGAAATGAACACCACGTCCTCTTCGGGAACGGCGCAAAGCTCTCCAAGAAATGAACCAACGCCCTGGGTGTCGCGCTGAGTGGTCTTATTGATAAAGGGGAACTTGCTTATATCGGCGAGAGTATGAATGTCCTCGGGCTTTACGCCCGCCTCGTCAAAGGAACGCTTGTAGTAGGGCGCGTTATCGTAAGCGAATTTAACGATTTCTTTCAGATCCTCAAGCTGTTTCTTTTCCAGCTCCTCACGGGGCATTGTTTCAAGCGCCTCGTCCCAGTATTTATTGTTAGGGTCTCTTTTGCTCATAAATATCTCCTCCGAACTTTATATGTGTTTTGTTCATGTTGTTATTATACACCTATAAAGCCTATTTGTCTAATATGCTTTGCTGATATGCAGTTATAGGAAAAAGCTATAACTGATGAGGATAATAAAAATCTGCCCAGTAAAACAGACGGTTTCCCGATTTGCTTTTTACACCACAAAATGCTATAATATGTGTAAACACCTGCTATCCTGCCCCGAAAAAGTCGGACGTGTCACAAATTTCTTTGATATAATAACAATGGGAGGTGAAGCAATGGATATGTTAAAAAATCTGAATGCCGCCATTGAATACATAGAGGCTAACCTGCTCGCGGGGGAAATTGATGTTGACAAAGCGGCGGCAATCGCTTGTATCAACACCGACAGCTTTATGAGATTTTTCAGCTACATGACGGGTATGACGCTGAACGAATATATTCGGCGCAGAAAATTAAGCGCTGCCGCAGATGATGTCCGAAACGGAAATGACCGTATAATTGATATTGCTGTTATATTCGGGTATGAAAGCGCGGACGCTTTTTCCAGAGCGTTTGCAAAACAGCACGGCATTACCCCTGCGGCGTATCGGAAAAACGGTGGCGCTCTGAAAATATATCCGCCTGTTTCCTTTCACATTATTATCAAAGGAGCAAAAGAGATGGATTTCAGAATTATTGAACTGCCCGATACCAAGGTTTACGGAGTGTCAAAACAGTTTGACGGACAAGGCTTCAAAAACCGTGAGGAAATTCGCCACATTATGTGGAATGAGGATATGGAGGCTGTCCCCGAACAGATCTGCTGCGGCAAATGGAATGAAAAAGGCAGTACAGCTTTTGACGGTATGTGGTACGGAGTATGGCAGGACGGAAAATACATGATCGCCCGCGCAAAAGAGGACGTCAAAAATGACAAGCTTGAAATGCGGAAGCTGCCTGCGGGAACATATGCCGCTTTCAAAACAGAGGTCGGCGGATACGCGTGGGAGGAATTTCCGAAGCTGTTTGAACTGATTTTTGACTCGTGGCTGCCTGCGTCCGAGTACAAGCAGAAATACGATTTGGTCGTTGAGGTGCTGCACCTCTGGACAGACCGTGAAAAGCGGAAAAAGAACCGTTACTATGAGGTATGGATACCCGTGGAATTAAAATGACAGTACCAATAGCATATAAAAAGCCGCAGTACCGATCAAGTACTGCGGCTTGGCTTTTACAGTAATAATGCTTGTGAAATTATTATTCGTGTCCTGCAAGCTCTCTGTAAAGTCCCATATAAAGCTCCGCGGAAACCGCCCAGCTGTAGTCGTTCTTCATTGCGGCTGTAACAAGGTTTTTCCATTCGGGCTTGTTGTAGTAGTAGTCCTTTGCACGGCGTACAGCGTCGAACATATCGTGAGCATTATAGGTCTTGAAAGTGAAGCCGTTTCCGTTTTCGCCTCCCGCGTCGCGGATACTGTCGCGCAGACCGCCTGTTTCACGGACGATAGGAATAGTTCCGTACCTAAGCGAGATCATCTGAGCAAGTCCGCAGGGTTCGCTCTGGGACGGCATAAGGAACATATCCGCCGACGAGTAAATTCTTCTTGCCAGATCGGGTATGAAGCCGATGGTCGCGCTTACCTTGTCGGGGTGTCTCCAAGCCATTTCCTTGAAGAAGTCCTCATATATCTTTTCGCCCGAACCCAGTATCGCAAACTTGCAGCCCATGTTCACCATGTCCTCAAAGACATACTTGATAAGGTCGATACCCTTGTGGGAAACAAATCTTGTGATGATACCGATAACAGGCTCGTCGCCCTCCTGGAGGTGCAGCTCGTTCAGCAGAGCCTTTTTGCACTCCGCCTTGCCCTTGAGATTTTTCACGGAGAAATTCTTTGTCAGCAGCGGGTCTTTTTCGGGGTCGAACGTGTCAACGTCGATACCGTTCAGGAAGCCGCACAGCTTATACTGCTTGTTGACAAGCGCTCTGTCCAGACCGTGTGAATACCATGGATCGAGGATTTCCCAAGCGTAGCTGGGGGAAACCGTAGTGATCTTGTCGGAGCATTCAAACGCGCCTTTCATAAGGTTCACGCAGCCGTCGTATTCAAGCAGCTTTGTGTGGTACATGGGTATGCCCAGAACCTCGTTGAGTACCTCCATGCCGTATTTGCCCTGATACTGGATATTGTGGATCGTGAATACGGTCTTGATGTTATCGTAGCCGTACTGATATTTGTAGAACACGTTGTAGTAAACGGGAACCAGCGCGGTCTGCCAGTCGTTGCAGTTAATTACCTCGGGCTTCCAGCCGATGTGCTTGAGCATTTCCATGATAGCTCTCGACAGGAACACGAAACGCTCGCAGTCGTCGTAAAAGCCGTAGAGACCGTCTCTGCCGAAGTAGTATTCGTTGTCCAGCAGATAGTAGGTAACGCCGTTTACCACGCCCTTGAACACGCCGCAGTACTGTCTGCGCCAGCCTACGTCAACGGTAAAGTTTGTGATAAATTCAAGCTCGGAACGAAGCTCGGGCTTGACGTTTTTGTACAGCGGAAGAACCACGCGGCAGTCCTGTCCCGCAGCGTTGAGTGCGCGGGGAAGAGAACCCGCAACGTCCGCAAGTCCGCCCGAAGCGGCATAAGGAACAGCTTCCGACGCCGCATATAAAATGTTGATCATAACTAAACAAGTCCTTTCCTATTGGTTGCAAAAAATTTCAGAGGCAAGAAGCAAGAGACCTCTTGCCTCCGTTTTTCATAAGCAATGTTAGATAACTGCGCCCTTGCCAAGGAACAGCGGGTAATTCTGAGAGCCTGTGAGCATTCTCATATCGCCGATCTTAACGTTCTTGTCGGTGATAACGTTGTTGATATCGCACTTCGCGCCGATAACGGTGTCCTGCATAAGGATAGAATTCTTAACAACAGCGCCCTTGCCGATCTTTACGCCGCGGAAGATAACGCAGTTTTCAACAGTACCCTCGATGATACAGCCGTCACCGATAAGGGAGTTCTTAACGCTTGCGCCGATAGCAAATTTTGCAGGCGGGTTATCGCGTACCTTTGTGAATACGGGGCTGTTTTCGGGGAACAGCTTGGAGCGGTTGTCGCTGTTGAGCAGGGACATATTCGCCTTGTAGAAGGTCTCCATGGAAGTGATCTTGCAGAAGAAGCCGTCGTGACGGTACGCCATGATCTTGTACTCGTGGGTTCTGCCCTGGAGAATTGCCTGCTCGAAGCTGTACAGGCTCTTTGAAGCCGCTTCGAGAACGATATTTTTAAGAAATTCCTTTGACAGCACGAACATATTCAGCGAGATGTTGCAGGCTCCGCTGATGTGGGGATTGAGGAGAACGTCCACAACTCTGCCGTCGTCGTTAATGCTGAATACGGTAGCGTTCTGCGCCTGCTCGGAGGTGATAACGTCCTTTGCGTAAACTGTGGTAATGTCCGCACCTGTTTCAATGTGGTAATCAACCACCTTTGAGAAGTCGATGCTTGTGATAACGTCGCAGTCGGAAAGCACCACATAGTCGGCATTGGAGGTCTTGATGAAGTTCCAAACGCCGTAGAGAGCCTCCAGTCTGCCGCGGTACATACCGCTCTGAACGTGGCTGAAAGGCGGAAGCAGATGGAGACCGCCGATCTTTCTTGCCAGATCCCACTCACTGCCGCTTCCGAGGTGGTCAAGCAGGGACTGGTAGTTGGACTTTGTGATAACGCCAACCTCGTCGATACCGCTGTTCACCATATTGGAGAGCGGGAAGTCGATCAGACGGTAGCGTCCGCCGAAAAGCACCGAACCCATGGTTCTTTCCTTGGTCAGATCGGGGATCGTGCTTTCGTGCATATTTGAGAAAATCAAACCTAAAACACTTCTGTTGCTGCTCATAATTATTTTCCATGCTCCCGAAAGAGAGCATAACTCCTTTCACCTATGTTTGAAATGGCTTTGCAAACCATTTGTGATTTTGCTTCGGGAAAAATTCTCCTTACGAAAGCCGATCAGATATTTTCCGAAATGATCTGCTTGGGAAGTACCTTTGCGTCTGCGGAAATGTTAATGTTATGTCCTACAACCGCAATGCCCCAGTCGTCGCGGTTCTCGATAGTTTCGGGTCTTGCGCCGATCTGAGCGCCGGACTCAACTACGCAGTTTTCGCCGACGATAGCGTACTCAACGATAGCTCCCGACTTGATAACGGAACCCGGCATGATGATGGAGTCCGTAACGGTAGCTCCCGCCTCAACGGTAACGCCCTCGAACAGAATGGAGAAGTCCACTGTGCCGTTAACGTTGCAGCCGTCCGTAACCATGGAGTTCTCGATAACAGCGTCTGAGCCGATATACTGAGGAGGCATGATAGGATTTCTGGAGTACATCTTCCAGTCGGGGTCGTACAGGTCGATAGGGATATTGGGGTTAAGCAAGTCCATATTTGCTTCCCAGAGGGAATCGAGAGTACCAACGTCTTTCCAGTAGCCGTCAAATGTATAGGCAACCATTTTCTCGTTAGCCTTGAGCATATTGGGAATGATTGCCTTGCCGAAGTCCTTGTCCTCGTCGGGATTGTTTTCGTTGTCGATAAGGTACTGCTTCAGCTTGCTCCATGTAAAGATGTAGATACCCATTGAAGCCAGTGTGGAGCGGGGGTTCTTGGGCTTTTCCTCAAAGTCCACGATGTTGCCGCTGTCGTCGGTGATCATGATACCGAAGCGGGAAGCTTCCTCCTTGGGAACGTCAAGAACAGCGATAGTAGCGTCAGCGTTCTTTTCCTTGTGGTAGTCAAGCATTTTGTTGTAGTCCATCTTATAGATGTGGTCGCCCGAAAGAATGATAACATATTCGGGAGCGTAGCGGTCAACAAAAGCTATGTTCTGATAGATCGCGTTTGCGGTACCCTTGTACCATTCTGCGCCCAGCGCGGTCTGGTAAGGGGGCAGGCAGTGGGCTCCGCCGTACTGCTTGTCAAGGTCCCAAGGCTGACCGTTGCCGATGTAGTCGTGCAGTACCAGAGGCTGGTACTGGGTAAGTACGCCTACGGTGTCAATACCCGAGTTTACGCAGTTTGAAAGAGGGAAATCGATAATGCGGTATTTTCCTCCGTAGGGAACGGCAGGCTTTGCCATATCGTGGGTGAGAGCGTACAGACGGCTTCCCTGACCGCCCGCAAGCAGCATCGCAACGCATTCTTTCTTAGTTGTATACATTAGTTATATCCTCCTCATTTGGGATTATTTTTTGCTTTTTGAATTTGCTTTTCCTGATTTGCCCGCGGGCTTTTTAGCCGCAGACTTTGAAGCATTGGCTGCTGTTTTGGGTTTCGCCTCCTTTTCAACTGCTTTGGATTTATCAGCGGACGTATTTGCGTCCGGTTTAGCTTTTTCTGTGCGCTTCTTCTTAGGCGTTACGGTAAAGTACATCACACTCATAGCGGGGATATCCAGAGTAATCGACTGATCGTAGCCGTGCATTGCGTAGTCCTCGGACTTTACCTTTCCGTTCTGGACAAGACCCGTGCCGCCGTACTTAACGTCGTCGCTGGAAAGTACCTGCTCGTACACGCCCTCGTAGGGTACGCCTATGCGGTAGCCGTCCCGCGCAACGGGAACGAAGTTGCATACCGCGATGATTTCCTTGCCGCTTCTGTCTATACGTCTGAACGAGATAACGCTCTGCATATAGTCGTCGTGGCATATCCAGGAGAAGCCCTCCCATGACTCGTCGTTTTCCCAGAGGGGAGAAGTCCTCAGATAGAACTTGTTAAGGTCTCTGCTGTAATCCTGTATCTTCCTGTGATTGTCGTAGTCAAGCAGCAGCCAGTCAAGACCCTGCTTGAAGTTCCACTCGATCACCTGTGCAAACTCGCTGCCCATGAAGTTCAGCTTTTTGCCGGGGTGAGCGAACATATATCCGAGGAAAGCACGCAGGGACGCAAATTTTTCCTCCATGCTCCTGCCGCTCATCTTGTTGAACAGCGAAGCCTTTCCGTGTACCACCTCGTCGTGGGATATGGGAAGTATATAGTTTTCACTGAAGCTGTAGAAGAACGAGAACGTAAGCTTTCCGTGGTTGTTTGCGCGGAAGATGGGATCCATTCTCATGTAGTCCATCATATCGTTCATCCAGCCCATGTTCCATTTGAAGTTGAAGCCCAGACCGCCAACGTCGGCAGGCTTTGTTACCAGCGGCCATGCGGTGGATTCCTCGGCGATCATGAGTATGTTTCCGCATCTGCCGAACACCGCGGTGTTAAGCTTGCGGAGGAACTCTATCGCCTCGTAGTTTTCGTTGCCGCCGTCCTTGTTGGGACGCCACTCTCTGCGGTCGTAGTCAAGGTACAGCATTGAAGCAACCGCGTCAACGCGCAGACCGTCGATATGGAATTTTTCCAGCCAGTATACGGCGTTGGAAATAAGGAACGACTGCACTTCGAGTCTGCCGAAGTCGAATACTCTCGTACCCCATGAAGCGTGCTCCTTTTTGAGGGGGTCGGTGTATTCGTAACAGCAGTCGCCGTCGAACTCGAAAAGTCCCGCCGCGTCCTTGGGGAAGTGTGCGGGTACCCAGTCAAGGATAACGCCAATTCCCGCCTGATGGAACATATCCACCATTTTCATCATGTCCTCGGGAGTGCCGTAACGTGATGTAGGCGCGTAGTAGCCGATTATCTGATAGCCCCACGAGCCGTCAAAGGGGTACTCCGCCAAAGGCATAAGCTCAAGGTGAGTATACCCCATATCCTGAAGATAGGGTATCATCTCCTCTGCGAACTTGACATAGCTGAAAGGCTTTCCGTTTTCGTAAGTCCTCCACGAACCCAGATGCGCCTCGTAAATATTCATGGGACTGCGGTAGATGTTCTTGGAGTCTCTTTCCTTGAACCACTTTTCGTCATTCCACTTATACTCGTTTACATCAAAGTATTTTGTTGCGGTGTTGGGACGGGTCTCCATATGCGTGCCGAACGGATCGGCTTTCATAACGATGCTCATGTGAGCGGTCTCTATACTATACTTATAAGCAAAAAACTTCTCCACGCCGGGAACGAACACTTCCCAGACAGTAGGGTCTGCAAGCTGCTCCATGGGATTTTTGGTGCGGTCCCAGTCATTGAAATCGCCTACCAAAGAAACGGATTTGGCATGGGGAGCCCATACTCTGAAGAACACGCC
>CAMWVO010000054.1 GCA_947177695.1 uncultured Clostridia bacterium | reverse complement strand
CACGAGGGGGCTCTGCCCCCTCGACCCCTGCGAGCTGGGCTCAGCTCGACCAGCTTTAGTCGGCGGCGAAGCCGCCGAAGTGCTACGACAGTTAGTCTTGTAAATCAAAATTTACCGCTCTAAAAAATTAAGAGGACAAATCCCCGCTCGGAAAATGTCCTCTAAAGCAAACTATCATACTCCGTGCTTTACTCTGTCATGCTCCTCTGCACGCTTGGCGTCGTTCCAACGGTCAAGTGTACCCGTCAGGTATCCCGTAACTCGGCGGATACGCTCGAAAGGCACGTCCTCAAACTTGTAGCTGAGCTCGGCATAATCGCCGTCAATGTTTATCTCCAGACGGGACAAGGTCTTGTCGGGGAACTTGTCCGCCAGATACTTAACGTAATTGTTCTGCTCCTCTTCGGTGATAGTTCCGTTATTTACAATTATATCCATAACAACATCTTCCTTTCATTTTGACGGTACGGCTTGTATGATTTAATTATACCATTTTAGTATAGTTTTGTCAATAGGTACTGCGGAAATATTTTTCAGCTTTCCGCAAAAGCGGCATACAGCGGCAGACAAACACCCGCCCCGTGCAGTACGGAGCGGGATATTTTTTACCTGTCAAGCTTTGCAAGGCGGTCGTTTATATCGTCTATTTTCGAGTAGCCCAACGCCTTCGCCTTTTCAAGAGCGTCTGCGGATTTTTCAGGCTCTAAAGCCATTTTGTAAGCAATGGCAAGATATGCGTAAACGTCCGCGCTTTCGGGGAAAAGCTCCTGCGCCTTTTCAAGATATTCCACCGCGGACATGGGCTTGTTGGTCTCTATATAGACAGAACCCAGACTGATGTACAGCGTTGCGGAATCCTTATCCTGCGGGTCGTACTCAAGCGCGGCTTGGTAACACTCCAGAGCCTTGTCACGCTCGCCTATCTTCCTGTAGGCTACTCCCAGACTTACCATGCTGTTGAAATGCTCGGGTGCGATCTCAAGGCATTTCTTCTGATATTCGATGCACGTTCCGTAATTTTCAAGCCGATAAAAGCAGTTGCCCATGAAATAGTAAAGCTCCGACTCCTTAAAGTTTTTCAGACCCTTTTCCTGTGCTGCGGAAAACTGCTCCAGAGCCTCCTCATAGCTGCCGTCGTTATAGAGCTTTTTGCCCTCTGCCGCAAGCCTGTCACCCGACATTGCGCAGGAGGAAAAGGTAAGCATTACGGATACTGCCGCGGCAACGGCAAGTACAGCCGCAGAAAATTTCTTTTTGAATTTCATAAGATAAGACCCTCCTCATATATCTCCGCTGAGCCGCACCTGAGACCTTTCGGTGTCAAAGCCGTCGGGATATCTTTTTTTCAGCTTGTCGATATTTATTTGCAAAACGTCCTCAAGAGGAACGTCCAGCGCGGCGGCGGTCTCGGCAAGATACCACGCCACGTCGCCAAGCTCCTTTATAAGGTGCTCCTTGTCCAGCTCGTGACCCTGTGCAAGCCATTTTTTCACGATGTCAATGGCTTCTCCAGCCTCGCCGCAAAGACCCATAACGCCGTTTATCAAAGCGTCCTTACGGGTGCTTACCGACGGGCTCAGCGTAGTCATGGCAAGCTCCTGGTATTCGTTTATAGTCATTTGGTATCCCTCCGATTTATTTTTCCTGCGGAGAATAGCTTTCGATCAACTCCGACATTTCCGTACTGTATATATTTCCGCCGAGAACGCTTCCGTCGGGCGATACGCAGACCGCTCTTATGTCCCTGGGATCCTCGGTGTAGGGATTTTCGTACTTTGCGTTCGGGTCGAAATATTCTTTCAGGTACTTCAGTGCGTTACCGTCGGGAAAAATAATATTTCCCTCGGAAGCCTCTATCCCCATTCCCGCAAACTCGCCGATTATCTCCCGTGTTTTTGCGTTGTAAGGATTTTCCGCTGTCTCGCTCACCAGCCACGCGGGGTGGACACGTATGGTTATACCTTTATATTTTACCGACTTGACCGTCTCGGCAAAGCTTCTTACGGCGCTGAGCGGGATAATCTCCTGATGGAAAGCGTCCGCGGAAAGCAGGATATCGGTCACTCCGCTCCAGATAAGCTCCGCGGCGGTATCGCGCATTTTCTGAAAATCCTTGGTGAAGTAACCGTTTGTGATAAGCTGACGCTTGGGAATACCGCAGTCTCTTGCGGCAGCGTGTATCTTGCAGACCGCATCGGGGTACAGCAGCGGCTCTCCGCCGAAGGTCATCAGGGACTCTATTTTTCGTATCCCCGCCGCGCTTCGGACAGCCCGCGCCGCGGCATCGCCGTCGATATGCTCTCCGCTTGCGGAATGCTCCCCCTCGGAGCAGTGCTTGCAGCGTCCCGTACAGGCGAGGGTCATCATAAATTCCAGACGGTTCAGATTTTGTGTGTAAGGGTTCGTTTCCATTGTCATACTCCTTTGGTGACACGATTTTTGTCACGGTCTTATACCTATTAATTATAAATCATCGTTTCCGAGAATACAATACGCGCCCGCCAGTGTTCACCGAAAATTAACAATCCTGCCCCGCACGCCGCCCTCCGAAAACGATTTTGTACCCTGCAAGTAATCAAACTGTAAACGAAATGTAATTGATTTCATACAGGAAAGATGATATAATAATTACAGGTATAAAAAGATAACTGCGGGAATTTATCCCGTATCAGGATAATCAAACCTGTCCGAAAGGAGTGTGATAATATAGTGAGGAACAAATTACGGGCAGCGGTCTTGGCGCTTGCTGTACCCGCTGTGCTGACCTTTTCTTCCTGCGGGATACTGGACGGCAATGCCGCGCGCATAACCGAAATAAAAGAGGAGACTGCACAGACGGAAACCTCCGAACCGCTTGTAAGAAACGCTCCGACCCTTGCAAACGGATACGAGATACCAGACGACGAGCCGTTTTCCCACTACACCTACGACTTTTCGGTATACGGAAGCAACTATATGATCACCGTAACTCCCGACGAAAAAGGTACCGGTCTTGACCTTACCGTGGAGGACAATCAGTTCAGCTTTTCAAAGTCCAGCGTTACGCCTCCCGATAACTATATAGTCAATCTGCCCGCTTCACAGCAGTACGCAAACCAGGTCTGCACCGTCTTAAAAAGCAGCTCTGAAGAAGCCGCTGTCCCCGATCTGCTTAAAATAAATTTCTATCTTATTGATTCCAGCGACGAGTCCCTGCCCTACAGCGTCAGCAGGCTGTACTCAATACTGAACGACCGCCTTGTGGAGGTTGAGGTCTACAACACCGAAGCAGTTCCCGACCAAAGCGCGGATGTTCCCGCAGGAAAGATCATGGGCAGAAGCGCTGCGGATGATGCCAAGAACGTTCTTGACCGCATGGGCTATATCCCCGAAAGCGATCTGTACCGCACCGAGGATCTCAAATTTATGCCCGAACCCGTCGTTACGGTGAACGAGGACGGCAGTCTCGAAACAGAGATCATAACCTACACCCTCAATCCCAACGACATGACAATGCGACGCGCACGCGAAACATGGACGGATTTTAACGACAACCCACTTTATTTCGGTTACGCCGCGCACGCGGTCGCGGGAAATATTTATCAGTACTTCACCGTCTCCAGTCTTAATGTAAGCTACGAGGACTACGTGGAGGTTGCCGCCGCAGACAACGGCGACAGCAAATATTTCTTTAAGGTTGAAGACCCCAGATTTTCCACCCTCACCGAGCTGAGAAGCTACACGCTCAGATATTTCGACGAGAAGCTTGTGAACGATATGTTCCTGAAAGCTCCCCAGCAGTACCGCGATATCGGCGGAGAGCTGTACACCATTCTCGGCGACGGCGGAATGAACGACGAGCTTGGCAAGCTTACCATCACAGGCTGGTATGTCGACGGCAATACGATAACCTATCGCACAAAACAGGAGAAATTCAACAGCAGCCATGTGCTTGACGGCTACGTTGACGGCGGCGATTTTGTCATTGAAGTAAACGGCGGAAACAGCTTTACCGTAAAGCAGTACCGCTATCCCAACAGCTGACGTCACATAAATCTAAGCGCAGAAACCCCCGTCTCCGATCGGTTCGGAAACGGGGGCCATTGTTTTATCCGATCATTTTTTCAGCTTGTTTTCCTCAGCGTCGATGATGCTCATAAGCTCCGCAAGAGCCTTGTTGCTTTTCTGCTTCTTGGGAGGCGCTATGGTCTCCTTGGGAAGCACGGCGTTTTCGGGTATTGCGGGCTTCTCCTCATCGGGCATATAGACCTTTTCGTCGGCAGCGGGAGGCGCGCTCTTTTCAAAGTATGGCTTAACGTTTTCCTCAGCGACCGGTTTCTTGACCGCGGCAGCCTCCTCCTGAACGGCGGCAATGCTGTCGGGGATTATATTGCTCAGATGCGGCGTAAACACCACAGGCTCGCTTTTGTCTTTGCGTCCGTACTTTTCAAAAAACTCGTCCGCCTTTTTGGTTTCGACCTCGATCCTTGTGGGACGGTTCATATAAAGCTCGTCCCGCGAATCGGACGGAGCCGTTCCCGCGCGTACCGTTTCTCTGGGCGCAGGCTCGTTCCTGCCCGTAAGACGGTCGTATGTAAACAGCGGCGTTTCTTTCTTTTCCTCGGCGCGGCGTTCGGAGTATTCCGCGCGTCCGCGGTTATCGAAGGTAAGCACTTTTTCGGGTCTGGGTTCCGGCTCGCGGCGTTCGCGTCCCACCTGCGGGAGCTTTCCCGTAACGTCCTCGATAAACTTCGGCTCTGTAAAGGTAACGGGAGCGGGAGACTCCTCGTCCCGCGACTGCATAAATTCGTCGATGTCTCCCAGTGCGGCGGCTTCTTCCTCAAGACGCTTTATGCCGAGGATCCTTGCCACCTGAATGGCGATTATGAAGATGAGCGGGATAACGATGGCGATTATAATTCCCACCGCCGACGTTGCAAAGTCAAGGAAAGAACCCATACCGTTTATCTGCCACATGGCTTTTGCAATAACGGCGTCCTCCTCGACGCGGAAGGTCTCGTTGGACGGCGAGGTGTCGAATTTGACCACATAGAAAGTGCCGCCCTCTTCCTCCATGATCTGGACTACTCTTATAAGAGTGGTATGCTCGCCGATCTCACAGAGTATGACAGAATTTTCCTTAATACTCTTCTTCTCGGAAGCCTTGGCGATAACCACCGTATTTTTGGGAAAATCGGGAAGCATATTTACCGCCTTTGTGTTGTAGAAGCTGTACCCGAAGATCGACGCGTTAGCGCCGCCCTTCTTGAACAGAAAATTGAAACCAAGCATGACTGCCATAGCGAGTATAAGGATCACGATAAAAATTATTTCAACGACCGAAGCAGCCGACACACTTTTTTTGGCGCTTTTGGAACGGGACATAGCGAACCTCCTAAACAAAAAATTACAAAAATCAACACGTTAAATATATTATAACATACAATTTTATAAATTTCAAACAAATTTTCAATTTTATCTTGACTTTTTTATTTTTTGCATATATAATATAAAAGTGTTCATTTGCTGGAATAGCTCAGTCGGTAGAGCAGCGCATTCGTAATGCGCAGGTCGCGTGTTCAAGTCACGTTTCCAGCTCCATTGTAAAACACGCAGAACAGCCATTTGCAGTATATTGTCAATGGCTGTTTTATTTTTGCGATAACGGCTTTGTGCGCTGTTTGTGCGCCATTACCCCAAATTATAATAAAAATAAGCGGATAATCTCCAGAATAGAGGTTATCCGCTTTTTGCATTACTGGAAACCGTCAGCAGCGTTTCAAGAGAGTTGACCGCTTCAACGTCGGCTTGCTCAACAAGGTGTAAATATTTGTTAGTGGTAGTAAAATCAGCGTGTCCCAATCGCTCCTGGACGGTTTTCAAGTCCGTACCGTTGTACAGCAGCAAGGTTGCCGACGTATGCCGTAAGCTGTGGAACTTCCTGTGTTCTATGTTGTTTCGTTTCAAAAACTTGTCAAATTGCCTTGACGGTGTTTGAGGGTGCATTATTTCTCCGTTCCACTGTGTAAACACCCAATTTTCGCCGCGCCACTGACTGCCGAGTCGTTTTGCCTCCTCCGTGTGCTGTTTCATCAGATCTTTCAGAAGTCCGACGCATGAGGAATTAAGCGCCACCGTTCTTACCTTATTGCTTTTCGGGGCTTTGGTTCTGACCTGCTCTCCTTTGAGCTTATACGCCGAACGGCTTATAGTCAGCTTGTTGTTAAAGAAATCCACATCGGAAAATTTCAAACCTACCAGTTCGCCCTGACGCGCTCCCGTGAAGATCGCAAGCTGAACAAGTGCTTGAAACTGCAACGGCTCATTCTGCAAACAATTCAGAATTTGCGCCGCTTCCTGCTTTGTAAAAATCTGTATTTCTGGCTGTATCTGCTTTGGGAGCGTCAAACGGCGTGTGTCTGCGGGATTTGACGGGATATATCCCAGCTTGACCGCAAAAGTCAGCATAGATTGAAGTACCGCAAGCTTACGCTTTACTGTGGACGTTGAAACCGTGCGCCCGTCCTCATACAGAGAACCGTCACGCTTGCGCATTGGTGCAGCCGAAAGGATTTTTACAAACTCCTGAACGTGTACCGGGTGTATCTCTGCTATTTTATGGTGTCCGAGTGCAGGAAGAACGGTATTTTCAATTATCTTCTTATAGCTGTTATAAACAACGGGACTAAGCTTGCCGCTCATTGCGTCAAGATATTGTCCCGCAAAATCGCTTAGTCTTAGGTTTCCCGCCGTTCCCGTCATGCCGTTTTTGCATTGTTCCTCAAACTGCACTGCCTGACGGTTCAGCTCCTTTTCAATTTGCCTTGCGGTCATATTGGGAGCAGGTTTGTAACTCATTGTATAAGGTTTTAGGCGTTTACCCGCTCCGTCGTAGCCGTGATATACCCGTATTGTGTAGGAGGTTATAACGCCGTCTTTATTCTTTCGGGGGGTTATGTTCGCCATTCTGTTCCGCCTTCATTTCTGCAAGAATTTCGTTCTTTATATAATTGATAGCCTTGTGCTCTGTTTTTTGTTCAAATTCTGGTTTATTATATCTATTATCATATTTTCTCACAAAATTCTCAATGGTCTGGTTGCAATCAAGAATGGCAAAATCACATTCTTTTGAAAGTATTCTTGTCTTTTCATTACCACAAAAATTTCCACCATTACTCCTAACGCCTTTTTTGCATTCTTCTACCCATTCTACACTATTTTTTTTTAAATAAATAACAGTTTGCAAAAGTGCTATAAAGTAATCACCAGTAATAAATTGATTAGCTAATTCAGCCATTTCTAATGTAATATTAATTGGTATTTCCCTACCTTCGAGTGGTAGCGTTATATACCCCAATTTAGTATGGCTTAGTTCAACGTTTAATGTTATAATGGCTTCTGCACTAAGACCAGTATAATTACATACAGCTTGCAATTCTGTATCATAACTTTCAACAGAAGATAGACCAAGCAAATAATCAGTAGGAACTTTAAAAAATTGTGCAAATTGTACTAAATGATCAACAGTTGGGGTTCTTTCCGCTGTTTCATATCTTGCGATAGAGACACGAGGAATTTGCAGGACGTCTCCTAACTGTTGTTGTGTTAATTGCCTTTTTTGGCGTAGTTTATTCAATCTTTCTGCAAAAAGCTTTAATTGCGTATCATTCATAATTATTTTCTTTCCTTCTTAATTTAAAATATTTAAAATGTGCCAAAAAGCACATTTTGTTACATTTTTATAAATTGTTCCAAATTGCTTGACAAATTCAAATTGGTGCTTTATAATTAAATGTAACAAATCATCATTACTATAATAACACATTATAAAGTGTGAATGCAAGAGATTTAAAAAATTTTTTAGGAGGTTATATTTATGACAAGAACAAAGGCAAATTTAGACGTTCGGGAATGCGCAAAGAAATCGGGAATATACCTTTGGCAGATTGCGGCTACAATAGGAGTATCAGAGCCGACATTTAACCGTCGAATGCGGGTCGAAATGCCCGAAACAGAAAAAGAGCAGGTAAAAAAGGTGATTAGCCGCCTTGAAGCAGAACAGAATGGAGGTACAGCAACATGAACAACACAGCTTTTGCAGTCGACTGCAAACCAGAAATAACGGTCAGTAGAACCGTTCCACGTATGGAAACCATAAAAAACACCGCTAAACTGTTCGGACTTCCCGAACATTTGGTACGGCAAAAAGTACTTAGCGGCGAGGTTGTTGCGATCAGCGCGGGACGGCGGTATCTGGTGAATGTGGACAAGTTCGCCGACTATCTCAACTCAAACAAGCTTCCCGCACCCAATGACCGGGACGAACCCGCGGAACATTCGGGGATATACCCTATTCCCGTAAAACTATGAAAGGAAGTGATTTTATGAAAAATGTAACAGTATCTTTTAGAGTCAGCGATCAAAACGCTAACGCATTGAAGAATTTTATATCGGAATATAAAACGTTCCCTGAACACAAACAGAAATTTGTATTGGGGATAATCAAAAAATCTTTGTTTGAATGGGATTCTACGGAAGTTATTCCCGATGAACGCATACGGAAGCTTATGGAAATTACACGTCTTGAATATTTAATTTTGGGACTGGAACGTGAAGTGAATAATTTTAAATTTAAGATTGAGGGTAAATAATGTTTAACATACTTTGCAAAAACAAAGAAAACGCCTGCCTGCTGTGACCTTTGGCGAGAGAACAGCAGACGGCGCACTATACAAGTGAATTGC
>CAMWVO010000053.1 GCA_947177695.1 uncultured Clostridia bacterium | reverse complement strand
GGATATAATGGTCATAAAGCATATTCAGCAGGAACGGAATCAAATGCCAGAGTTAAGGTAACACCGGGACTTCTTGGGTGGGCTGATATTATTTTTTGCATGGAAAAGAAGCATATGCGGAGAATAAAGGAAAAATATCCCGATGCAGTTGCCGAAAAGAAATTAGTTTGTCTTAATATCAGCGATGATTATGAATATATGGACAATGAGCTTCGGGAATTGCTTGAAGCTTGCGTCCGGGAATACATTTGACGACTGACAAAATCGGAAAGGAAACTAAAATGAATACAAAAACAGAATTTATAACAATAGCAGGCTGTGCAAACGCGGGAAAATCCTCGTTGCTGAATGCACTGGTCGGAGAGAAGATAGCCGCTGTAAGCGGAAAGCCCCAGACTACACGCACAAGGATAACGGGAGTGGTAACAAAGGACGATACCCAGTATGTGTTTATGGACACCCCCGGTATCCACAAAGCCGAAACAAGGCTGGGCGAGCATATGAACAAGACTGCGATAGAGTCCGCGGCGGACGTTGACCTTATTCTTATGGTTGCAGACGTTACCAAAAAAATCAGCCGCGGAGACCGCGAGATCATCGGCAGGTTCAAGAAAAAGGACAACGTTATCCTTATCCTCAACAAAATTGACCTTGTCAAGGACAAGGAGCAGGTCGCCGTTAAGATAGCGGAATATGTTTCGCTGTACGACGGCTTCAAGGCGGTCATTCCCATAAGCGTCAAGGAAAACGACGGTGTGGATATCGTCTGGCAGGAGACGGAAAAATTTGCCGCACCGGGACCTCACTACTTCCCCGACGACAAGCTTACCGACCAGCCCGAACGTGCGCTTGCGGCGGAAATTATCCGCGAAAAGGTGCTTAACCTTATGTACGACGAAATTCCCCACGGAATAGCCGTTACAATAGAGGAAATGGACGAGCGGGTCACCAAGGACGGAGAGGACATACTGGATATCTCCGCGGTGCTGTACTGTGAAAGGGAGTCCCACAAGGGCATGATAATCGGCAAGAACGGAACAATGCTGAAAAAAATAGGTCAGCTTGCCCGCGAGGATCTGGAGCGTTTTTTTGAGATAAGGGTAAATCTCAAGTGCTGGGTCAAGGTCAAGGAGGACTGGCGGAATAAGGAAGGCTTGCTGAAAAATTTTGGGTTATCAAATAATTCCACTAATATGTAACGGATTAGTGCAGATAATTATAGCAAATACTTTTACATCGGAGGATTTGCTATGTTGGATAACTATAATGAAAATAAATGGGACAAATTTGAGCTTAGCGGAAGAATTTCCGACTACCTTGATTATGTGGGAGTTCCCACAAAAATTTTTTCAAATATAACTGCGTCGGAAGCTCCGAACTCTGCGGGAGGCGGAACGGACGGCGTTTCGGCGGCGGACAAGGCTTCACACTGAATTTTGCGGGACATATCCCCGCCGACCAAACGACGGGGTCAATCCCCTTATAGTAAAAAGGGGAGAACTCTTATGCTGATAACGGTAATGGGTCTGGTGATAGCCGAGCGCGACGTAGGCGAAAACGACCGCTTTATAGACATTCTGACCGCGGAATACGGCGTTGTGGAGATTAGCGTTAAGGGCGCGCGCAAGCTTACAGGCAAAAGCAACGCTTGCACACAGCTTTTTTCCTACGCCAAATTCTGCTTCAGCAAGCGGGGCGACAGATACTACCTGAACAGCTGCGAGCCTGTCAGAAACTTCTACAATCTGCGTCTGGACATGAAAAAGCTTGCTCTTGCAGGGTACTTCGTTGAAATTTCAAAATACTGCGTGACCACGGGGCAGTCGGCAAAGGACGTTATGAGCCTTTTGCTGAATACGCTCCATATGCTGTCGGAGGGACTGCGCAGCGAGGAGTTCCTGAAAAGCGTTTTCGAGATGAGGTTCATGTCGGAGATAGGTATGCTGCCGCAGCTTATCGGCTGCCGCGACTGCTACAGCTACGAGGCGGACGAGATGTTCTTTATGATAGACCGCTCCTGCCTGCTGTGCGGAGATCATTTCTACGGCAGGGAATTTGAGGAAAACTACTATCATGTAAGACTGACTAAAACCGTTCTGCACACGCTGAGATTTATATGTCTTACGGATATGAACAGGCTTTTCAACTTTAAAATAGGGGAGGAGTCCCAACGGCTGCTGAACGAGGTCACGGAGAAGTATATTTTGACGCACCTTTCACGCAGCTTCAAGACGCTGGATTTTTACAAACAGATGTGTGCGGACGAAACAAACGCACAATGACTTTACGGAGGAAATATGAATAAATACTATAACGCTTTGGAATTACATAAAATACTTGAAATGCTTGCAGAGCAGGCTTCAAACGAGGAGACCAAAAGAATGGCTCTCGCTCTCGAACCCGATACGGACGTCGATTCGGTCAGACGCGAGGTAAAGAAAACCTCCGACGCTTTTGACCTTTCGGCGAAGTACGGCACTCCCGCGTTCTGCAATTTCAAGGACGTGCGCGGCTCTTTGAACCGTGCTAAATCGGGCGCAAGCCTTACGCTTAGGGAGCTTCTCAATATCGCACAAATGCTGTATCAGGTGAGAATGCTGTCGGACTGGTACATTTCCTGTGACGGCGAGGAATCCTCAATAGGATATCTTTTCGTGTCCCTTTCGCCCAACAAGTACCTTGAAGAAAAAATCAAAAATGCCATTATTTCGGACGAGGAAATTTCCGACATGGCAAGTCCAGCGCTTGCGGATATCCGCCGCAAGATCGCTCAGGCGGGAGTTAAGATCAGAGCAAACCTCGACAAGCTTGTGAAAAGCTCCGACGTGCAGAAATCCCTGCAGGAAAGCATTGTCACCATGCGCGACGGACGGTACGTTCTCCCTGTAAAGGCGGAGCACAAGGGCAGCATTCAGGGACTTGTCCACGCCACGTCCTCAAGCGGCGCGACCTATTTTATCGAACCTATTTCGGTGGTCGAAGCCAACAACGAGATACGTGTGCTTCAAGGTCAGGAGCAGGACGAGATAGAGCGCATTATTGCCGAGCTGAGCGCGGACTGCGCCAATTTCGCGGAAGCGATAGCGGCGGACTACCTGACCTGTGCGGAGCTTAATCTGTACTTTGCAAAATCCAATCTGGCAACAAAAATGCGGGCAAGCGTCCCCGAAATTTCCGATGACGGACGCATTGACCTTAAAAAGGCGAGACACCCCTTGATAGACAAGGACAAGGTAGTTCCCGTAAATATAACCATCGGCTACGACTACAGCGCGCTGATAGTGACAGGTCCCAACACAGGCGGTAAGACCGTTCTGCTGAAAACCACTGGACTTCTCACTGCAATGACAATGTGCGGTCTGCTCATTCCCGCGGGAGACGGAAGCCGTGTTTCGGTTTTCCAAAATATTCTTGTGGACATAGGCGACCGCCAAAGCATTGAAAATAATCTGTCCACATTTTCGTCCCATATGAGCAGTATTGTGGAGATACTTAACGAGGCGGATTCCCGCTCGCTTGTCCTTTTCGACGAGCTTGGTTCGGGCACAGACCCCGTTGAGGGCGCGGCATTAGCTGTCGCCATTATCGAGGAGCTGACTGACAGGGGAAGCAGGCTGCTTGCAACCACTCACTATCAGGAACTGAAGCTTTTCGCAATAGAGCGGGAGGGTATCGAAAATGCCTCCTGCGAGTTCGACATGACGGAAATGCGTCCAACCTACAGGCTTATAATCGGCTCTCCCGGAAAGTCCAACGCGTTTTCCATATCCTAAAAGCTGGGCATTCCCGACAAGATAATCGACGAGGCGAACAAGCTTGTTTCCAACGAAAATCAGCGGTTCGAGGAGGTCATTGCAAAGCTTGAAGCAAGCAGGATAGAGCTTGAAAACAAGGAGCGGGAGATATCCCGTCTTAAAGCGGAGCAGGAACAGAAGCTTGCGGAGCTTGAAAAGGAGCTTGACGACCTGAACAAGCGCAAGGAGGACGAGATCGCCAAAGCGCGGGTTCAGGCAATGAGAATAGTGGAAAGCTGCCGTATGCAGGCGGATTCCCTTATTGACGAGCTGAACGAGATCAAAAAGCAGAAGGACAAGGCGGATTTCTCCCAGCTTGCGGTTAATGCGCGGTCGAAGAACAAGTCCGCGCTGAATAAAATGTTCGACACAGCAAATCCCGTTATTGCTTCGGAGCAGAAAGAGTATGTCCCTCCCAGACCGTTCAAGCGGGGAGACAACGTGGTCATTGTGGGGACAAACAACAAGGGTATTCTTGCGGGAGACCCCGATTCGTCGGGAATGGTTTTCGTCCAGTCGGGAATTATGAAAACCAAGATAAGCGTGAAGAAGCTGCGTCTGATTGAGCCCGAAAAGGTCACATACAAGAACAAGAAGATATCCACAAAGGGCGTGCGCGGAAAAATGGAGCGTTCCTCCTCCATGGAGCTTGATATACGCGGATACGCTGTTGACGACGGCGTTCACGAGCTTGATATGTTTATCGACAACGCGGTGCTGTCAGGCGCGGGAATAATCACGGTCATTCACGGAAAGGGTACGGGCATACTGCGTCAGGGTATACACAAGCGGCTGAAATCCCACCCGTCGGTAAAAAGCTTCCGCCTCGGTCTTTTCGGCGAGGGCGAGGACGGCGTTACTATTGTTGAACTTAAATAAGAGGGTACTGATATGAAAAGTAATACCTTAAATTTGCGTAGGATCATTTTGGTAGCTACTATATTAATGGTTATTGCTTTCGTTATATATGTGGATTTAAGCAGTACTCCTGCCGACGTCAGCGGATACGCTTCCATTGCCGAAACTGACGAGCTTAACGAGATATACGCTTCGGTGATCGAGAACAATTTAAAGATGCTGGAAAATATTGCCGAATATGGAGATAAGTACTGTTCCGGATATGTTTCGGTCAAAAATGATCTTAATGTCCATAAGGCTGTCCTTGAGGAAATTCAGACCCTGTCGGACGCAATATGCAGCGGAGCGGAAAACGATTATGAAAAGGTCAGGCGTATCGCGTACTGGGTCGCCGAAAATATTTACTATAATGAGACTGCCGCCGAAACGAGCGTTACGGCTGAGACAATAAGCCTTGAAACGGTGCTTGGCACCAAAACAGCCACCTGTGCAGGGTACTCAAATATGTTTTCCTCGCTGTGCAATGCGCAGGGTCTTTATTGTATCAATATGCGCGGCGGCACACACAAGGTCGCGGATACGGACGAGTACCTTATCGGTATGCCGATGAGCCATGAGTGGAACGGCGTTATGGTTGACAATAAATGGGTATTCGTTGATACAACATGGATATCAAACAATTATTACGACGAGAATGGATTTGTGAAGTGGAAAGAATATAACGATGAGTATTTTGACATGAGCCTTGAAAGCATGAGCTATGAGCACAGGATAGACATTGCCGACTACAGGGACTTCAAGTCCTCGGTAAAGGTTCTTGAATAGGAGAGGTGGAGACGGAAATGGATTTCTCGGCGGCAATTTTTGATCTGGACGGAACATTGATCGACTCAAACTCGGTGTGGGAAAAAATTGACAGGATCATACTCCGAAAGCGTGGGATAAGGTGCACGGACGAATTTGTCCGCAGTCTTACGGCAATGACCTATGAGGACGCGGCAGAGGAAATGCACAGGCTGGGCGTCAAGGAGACCACGGAGGAGCTGATAAAGGAGTGCAACGATCTTGCGGTGCATGAGTACCGTCATAACATTTTTCTCAAGGAGGGCGTGCGCGATTATCTGGATTATCTTAAAAAGCAAGGGGTGAAGCTTGCAGTGGCTACGGCTTCTCCGAGCTTTTTGTACGAGCCTGTTCTGAGAAACAATCACGTCTACGGCTTTTTCGACGCGTTCTGCACTACCGAAGAGGCGGGCAGAAGCAAGGATTTTCCGGACGTGTACCTGCGCGCCGCTTCAAAGCTGGGGGTCAGTCCCTCGGAATGCGCGGTTTTCGAGGACGTGCTGAAAGGAATAATCAGTGCGAAAAACGCGGGAATGAAAACCGTTGGGGTTTACGACAAGTATTCCGAGGAGGATATTATTACAATAAGGACAGCTGCGGACAGGTTTATTTTTAATTTTTTTGAAATGATGTAATTATTTTTTACAAAAACTGTTGAAAAATCCGAAAAAATATTGTATAATAAGTATGATAGGAGGGATTCTGTATGGATTCTTATATTGTTAGACAGGCGCTTGTGACCGAAAAACAGGAAAGCTTCGGATACGAGATCCTTTATACGGATAACAGCTTCCGTGCGGAGCATACCGATGATGCTTCAGCTGCAAACGCGATAGAAAATTTTCTCTCGTCAATGGACAGTGAAAGATTTCTCGACGGAAAAATTGCATTTCTCACCTTTACTCCAAATCTGCTGGAAAAGGGAATACCCAAAATGTTCAAGACCAATAAGCTGGTCATTCAGATCGAGGACTCGCTTATTACAAATCCGCTTTCTCAGAACCTTATAACAAAGTACAAGCAGAGCGGCTATAGGGTAGCGGTGGTGGATTTTGAGTTTGCTCCCAGATTTTTCGGTATTCTGGACATTGTTGATTACATCAAGGTCAATTTTGCCGCAGACCCTTCATCTGTGGAAAATATTGTTAAAATAGGAAAATCCTTCGGTAAAAAGGTCATCGCCTATAACGTGGAAACTCAGGAGGCTTATGACAGAGCCAAGGAGTTGGGCTGTACATATTTCCAGGGTACATTTGTGTCCGAGAAAATGCCCACTACCGTTAAAAAGGTCAACTATCTGCAAAGCAACTTCTTCCTGCTCATGGTCGCCGTTACAAAGGACGAACCCGATATTGACGAGATCGAAAGCATTATTTCAAGGGACGTTTCCCTTACCTTCTCGCTGCTGAGGCTTGTTAACTCGGCGTACTTTGCTCTCAGGAACAAAGCGCGCTCAGTTAAGCAGGCTCTGGTGATCCTTGGTCTGGGACAGCTCAAGCAGTGGATATATCTGCTCAGTTTCAAGCAGGACGACGGTTCCATGCCCGACGAGCTGATAAAGATATCTTTCCTGCGTGCGACCTTTGCAAGCGAACTTGTGGAATATGCACAGGATATGACTATATCCCGCTCGGAGGCGTATCTGTTGGGAATGTTCTCCACCCTCGGAAAGCTTATGGGCGTTCCGTTGGAGGACGCTCTTGAACAGCTTCCCATAAGCGACGACATCAAGCTTGCGCTTCTGAAAAAAGAGGGCAGAACAGGCTTC
Organism: uncultured Clostridia bacterium; assembly: GCA_947177695.1. Classification (GTDB taxonomy): domain Bacteria; phylum Bacillota; class Clostridia; order Oscillospirales; family Ruminococcaceae; genus RGIG8773. Next base: position 1,477 of record CAMWVO010000053.1, on the reverse strand, counting down.
CTCTACAAGCTTATCCTCTCCTATGAAAAGGCGGACTGGAAAACCATGTCCTCATGTGCCGCGGAACTGGGCATACCTCAGTCCATGATCGCGCAGAAATACTTTGAGTGCGTGGAGAGCGTAAACAACATCTGGAACGGTCTTACCAAGGTGGATAACGAAGGTACCGAATAATTTCGGAAAATTTTGAAAAAATACTTGACAAGCCGGCTTGCCTGTGGTATAATGATTAAGCCGCGTGTTCCGGGCTCTTAAAGTTACCGTTGGTACGCCCCGTTTACAGCGAGTTTTATTGAAAAGGCAGGTGCCGCAAAATGTACGCAGTTATCGAAACCGGAGGAAAGCAGTATCAGGTCAAGGAGGGCGACGAGATTTTCATTGAGAAGCTCGACGTTAACGCTGACGATACCGTTACTTTCGACAAGGTCATTGCTGTCGGAAAGGACAGCGGTCTTGAGGTAGGCGCTCCCTATGTGAGCGGAGCTACCGTTGAAGCTAAGGTAATCAAAAACGGTAAGGCTAAGAAGATCACCGTTTTCACCTACAAGCCCAAGAAGGGTTCTTCCCACAGGAAGCAGGGTCACAGACAGCCTTATACAAAGGTTCGTATCGACGCTGTAAAGGCGTAATAAGTCTAAGTAATTTCAGTTACCGGAGGTGTATTCAGTATGGCACATAAAAAGGGTATGGGTTCTACCAAAAACGGCAGAGACTCAGAATCGAAACGTCTCGGCGTTAAGAGAGCCGACGGTCAGCACGTTCTCGCGGGCAATATTCTTGTTCGTCAGAGAGGTACCCACATTCACCCGGGCGAGGGTGTAGGCAGAGGTTCGGACGATACACTTTTTGCTACAGTAAGCGGAAAGGTAAAGTTTGAGCGTGTTGGACGCGACCGCAAAAAGGTAAGCGTATACGCAGAATAATTACAAGCTGCCGCGGAGAAAGCAATTTCTTCGGGGCAGTTTTTTTGCAGTACCACAGTGTGAGGACAGATAAAAAGCTTCGGAATATCGCTTTCCCGAAGCTTTTTTGTATTTATTACATTTCGTATATGATATCTCTTGCGGTGCTTTCGTCGATCTTTACGGCAAAAACGCCGCTTTCAAATTCCACAACGCCGCCGATACCTTTCTGTATAACAAACCGAAGCTGACCGTTTCTGACCTTTTTATCGGTGTAAAGTTTCTTCACCAGTTCCTCCCTGTCGATGTAGTCGGGGATATCGGTTGGCAGATTAGCTTTTTTCAGCAGACGTATCACGTCGTCCCGCTGGACTTCGGTCATGTAGCCAAGCTTGTGGGACAGCCTTGCCTGCGCCGCAAGCCCGATTGATACCGCCTCACCATGAAGCAGTTTGTAGCCGCTTACGGTCTCAATCGCACGTCCGACAGTGTGTCCCAGATTGAGTATCTCACGCACACCGCATAAACGCTCGTCTTTCAATACGACCTCATATATTATCCTGCAATTTTCGTTT
>CAMWVO010000052.1 GCA_947177695.1 uncultured Clostridia bacterium | reverse complement strand
CGTACATCTGCCGCAGCGCGGAATGCTTCGGGAAAGCAAGAAAGTCCAGAAGATTTGAAAAAGCGTTTTCCTGCCGTATCTCCGACGAGGTTTACGACGGAATGGAAAAGGAGCTTATCGAGGGGGCGTCCGAAAATGAAAAAGCAGGGGAGTCTTAACGGACTGTTCGGATTGCTTACAATATGCCGCAAGGCGGGACAGCTCGCTATGGGCTTCGATCCAATGAAAGAGGCTCTGGACGCGGGAAAAGCGCGGGCGGTGCTTATTGCAGCGGATATTTCCCCGAAAACCGAAAAGGAAGTGCGTTTCTTTTCGGATAAGCGGGGAGTTCCCGTGAGAAAAACGGACATGACGCAGGACGGGATATACAGCGCTCTCGGAAAGAAAGCGGGTATCCTTACCGTATGCGGAGACGGCTTTGCGGAAAAGGCTCTGAGCCTTTGTGAGGGCGAAGATCAGTGAATATCAAATAAAAGCGCTAACATAAATAAAAACTCATCAAAACGGAGGGTATACAGCCTATGAGTACAGCTAAACAGACAAAGCTTAAAATAAACGACGTTGCCAAGGACTTGGGCGTAACGGGTCAGGAGCTTGCGGATTTTCTCAAAGAAAAGCTTGACGTGACCAAGAAGCCTGCGGCGTCGCTTACGGCGGAGGAAATGAATATCGTTCTGGAGCATTTTTCTCAGAACAATCAGGTGGAGTCGTTCGACGCGTATTTCGCTATGAGAAGTCTGCCGAAAACGGAAAAGAAGCAGGAGACGGAAAAGAAGTCCGCCAAAAAGCCTGCGGCAAAGACCGAGAAAGCAGCCGACAAGCCGGAAACCGATAAATCGGCTGCGGAAAAGCCTGCCAAGGAGGAGAAGCCCGCTAAAGCGGAGAAGCCTGCCGAGAAAACGGAGAGCAAGCCCGAAGCAAAGCAGGAGGCTAAGTCCGAGCCTAAAAAGGAAGCCAAGGACACCAAGCCTGCCGCCGCGGAGACAAAGCAGTCCAAGCCTGCGGCTCAGAATAATCAGCAGAGCGGAAACAAAAAGGAACGCTTCAATACCCAGCAGGTACTGAGCGGAGACAAAAAGAAAAAGCAGGAGCAGAAGCCCCAGCCCAAGCCTGCAGAGCAGTCCAACAAAAAGAAGCTGGACGTTAAGTTCGCCGACAGCTCGGCTGTGGTAGACCAGAAGATACACAAGGTCGACACAAGAGGCTCTTACGTTGAAATGGATAAGTACAACGAAAAGTACGATAACATGGCTAACGTTTCAGGCGGCGGAAACAGAAAGAAAGACAATTTCTCCAAGAAGCAGAAGCTTACGCAGAAGTCTCAGCAGAGAAAGAGCCAGCAGTACTCCACAAAGCGGGAGACCGAAGCGGAGAAGCTCCGCAGACTGGAGCTGGAGCGCGCAAGAAAGCAGCAGCTCAAGGTGCTTATCCCCGACGAGATCGTGGTCTCAGAGCTTGCTTCCAGACTTAAAGTTACCGCTACAGAGGTAATCAAGAAGCTCATGCAGCTTGGTGAAATGTGTACCATAAATCAGGTCATCGACTTTGATACCGCTTCTCTCGTTGCGGAGGAGCTGGGCGCAAAGGTTGAGAAAGAGGTCATCGTTACCATTGAGGAACGTCTTATCAACGACAACGACGACGACGGCGAGGGCGTAGAGCGCGCTCCCGTAGTAGTTGTAATGGGTCACGTTGACCACGGTAAGACGTCCTTGCTTGACAAGATCAGAAACGCAAACGTTACCTCCACCGAGGCGGGCGGCATCACTCAGCACATCGGTGCGTACCGCGTAACCTGCAAGGGCAAGGAGATCACCTTCCTGGATACTCCCGGTCACGAAGCGTTCACCTCCATGAGAGCGAGGGGTGCTTCCGTTACGGATATTGCCATACTGGTAGTTGCGGCGGACGACGGTATCATGCCCCAGACAGTCGAAGCTATTAACCACGCGAAAGCTGCGGGAGTTTCCATTATCGTTGCGATAAACAAAATGGATAAAGAGGGCGCGAACCCCGACGCGGTAAAGCAGAAGCTTACCGAATACAACCTTGTCGTAGAGGAATGGGGCGGCGACGTAATATGCGTTCCCGTTTCGGCAAAGACTGGCGAGGGTATCGACGAGCTGCTTGAAAACGTTCTGCTTGTTGCGGAAGTTGCCGAGCTTAAAGCAAATCCCAACCGTCTTGCAAAGGGCGCGGTAATCGAAGCCCGTCTTGACAAGGGAAGAGGTCCTATCGCGACACTGCTTGTACAGAACGGTACTCTCCATACGGGAGATATCATCATTGCGGGTACTGCCGTGGGACGCGTCCGCGTAATGACAAACGATAACGGAAAGGTCGTTAAGGAAGCGGGTCCCTCCTATCCTGTTGAGATAACAGGTCTTGCGGAAGTTCCTTCTGCGGGCGACACATTCAACGCCGTTGAGGACGAACGTCTTGCAAGAGAGCTTGTTGAACAGCGTAAGCACGAGGCTAAGCAGGAGCAGTTCAAGCAGTATCAGAAAGTTACTCTCGACAACCTGTTCAGCCAGATCGAACAAGGCGAGATCAAGGAGCTTCCCATTATCGTCAAGGCTGACGTTCAGGGCTCGGTTGAAGCCGTTAAGCAGTCCCTTGAAAAGCTTTCCAACGAGGAAGTGCGCGTAAAGGTGATCCACGGAGCGGTTGGCGCTGTTTCCGAGGGCGACGTTATGCTCGCCAACGCTTCAAACGCTATTATTGTCGGCTTCAACGTTCGTCCCGACCCCGTTGCAGCGGACAACGCCGAGAGAGACGGCGTGGATATACGTCTTTACAGAATTATTTACGACGCTATCGAGGAAATAACCACCGCTATGAAGGGTATGCTTGCGCCTAAGTTCCGCGAGGTAAACCTTGGACGGGTGGAAGTTCGTCAGGTATACAAGATATCCAACGTTGGTATGGTTTCGGGCTCTTACGTGCTCAGCGGAAAGATCACCAGAAACGCGGAGATACGCGTTGTGCGTGACGGCATTATCGTTGCGGACGACAAGATGTCCAGCCTGAAGCGTTTCAAGGACGACGTTAAGGAGGTTGCCGAGGGCTACGAGTGCGGTATTACTCTGGAAAAATTCAGCGACGTTCATGTAGGCGATATTTTCGAGGCATACTATATGGAGGAATACCGTCCCGATTGATCGGGGAGCGGTATGCAGGGGACGGGTCTCCCGTCCCGCAGTAATCGGACGGAGAAATGCCGTCCCTACGGAGCAATAAGGAGGTCCATATGCCTAATTTCAGAAACGGACGCTTGTCCGAGGATATAAAGCGTGAAATATCGGGTCTTATCCGCGAGGAGATAAAAGACCCCCGTGTGAACGCGGGTCTGGTCTCGGTGGTGAGAACGGAACTTTCGGGAGACAATTCCCACTGCAAGGTATATATTTCCAGCTTGGACGGCGCTGACGCCGCTAAAACCGCGGTAAAGGGTCTGGAAAGCGCGTCGGGCATGATGAAGCGGCAGATCTCGAACAAGCTGCATCTGAAAAAGTGTCCCGAGCTTAAATTCATTGCGGACAATTCTATCGAGCATTCCGCGGAGATCGCCAGAATGCTTGAAAAAATCGAGGAAACAGAGGACGGAGAGTAATAATACAAGGAGTGAAATTTGAAAATCAAAGATTTTCAAATTATGAGTTTTGTTTCTTCGGCTTCGCCTCGATTTGCTGACGCAAACCACAAAACTCGAAAAGGAGTAGTCATAATTATGATCGTTGATCTTAAAGAAACTGCGGAATTTCTCGCGGAGCATGACAATTATTATATTCTGACTCATCAGAGTCCCGACGGAGACACCATGGGCAGCGGCTTCGCGCTGTGCTATGCTCTTAGGAAGGCGGGGAAAAAAGCCAACGTTCTCTGTTCGGACGATTTTCCTAAAAGATACGGCTTTATGTACGACGGCTACGAGCCGCAGAAGTTTACCCCCGAGACCATCGTTGCGGTGGACGTTGCAGACAGAAAGCTTCTCGGCACGCGGCTGAGCGGTCACGGGGACTATGTTGACCTTTGCATAGACCATCACATTTCCAACGAGCATTATGCCAAAAAGCTGCTGCTTTACCCCGACGCTTCGGCGACCTGCGAGGTGCTTTTTCAGGTCCTTACGGAAATGGGAACGGAGCTTGACAAGCGCATTGCCGAGTGTCTCTATACCGGTATTGCCACCGATACGGGCTGCTTCAAGTACGCAAACACCACCAAGCTTGCTCACAATATCGCTGCGGAGCTTATGAACTACGACATAAATATCGAGCTTATCAACCGCGAAATGTTCGACATAAAGAGCAAGGCTCGGCTTAAGGTGGAGCAGTACATCAATTCGGCAATGGAATATTATCTTGACGACAAGTGCGCTATGGCGGCGGTAACTCTTGACACTATCCGAAAAGCAGGTCTTGCTCAGGAGGAGTTTGAGGGTATCGCGGGAATGAGCGTTCAGCTTGAGGGCGTTCAGGTTGGCGTTATAATCAAGGAAAAGGACGAGGGCAAATTCAAGGTGTCCATGCGCTCCGCTTCTGATATAGACGTGTCCGAGATATGCGCAAAATTCGGCGGCGGCGGTCATGTCAAGGCGGCGGGCTGTACCTTGGAGGGGTCTCTGCCTGATGTTAAGCTCAGACTTCTGTCGGGAATAGCTCCTGTAATGGGTATAGACCTATGGCTGGCGTAAAGACTTCTCCGAAGTCTGCGGAGCTTTGCGGCATTATCTGCGTGAACAAGCCCGCGGGCTTCACAAGCTTTGATGTTATCGCAAAAATGCGGGGTATACTTAGAATGAAGCGTCTCGGTCACGCGGGTACGCTCGACCCTATGGCTACGGGAGTTCTTCCCGTTTTTGCGGGACGTGCCGCGAAAGCCTGCGATATTCTTCCCGACCACGACAAGGCTTACCGTGCGGGCTTTCGGTTGGGCGTGACTACCGATACGCAGGACTCAACGGGAACGGTAGTTTCCGAAAGCGATACCGCCGTTTCAAGGTCGGAGCTTATTGCGGTTTTGGAAAATTTCCGCGGCGAGATAGAGCAAATACCGCCCATGTACTCGGCAGTCTCGGTAAACGGCAAACGTCTTTATGAGCTTGCAAGGCAGGGTCTGGACGTGGAACGTCCCGCAAGAAAGATCACGGTATATTCTCTGGAGGTGCTTGACTACGACGGGGAAACGCGGTGCGGCACGCTGGAAATTTCCTGCTCAAAGGGAACTTATATCCGTACTATTATAAACGACGTGGGGGACGCTCTCGGCTGCGGCGGGATAATGACCTCACTTGTGAGAACGAAAGCCTGCGGTTTTTCTCTGGAGGACTGCGTTACAATAGAACAGCTCCAGAGGACAGCAGAGGAGGACGGAGATTTCTCACAGTACCTGAAGCCTATCGAGGACGTGTTTGCGGATTTCCCCGCACTGCACCTGAAAGGCGCGCAGGAGAGAATGTATCGCAACGGCATAAAGCTTGACCTTGACAGGATACCCGTTGACAGAAACGCCGAGCGGGTCAGGGTTTACGGCGAGAGCGGATTTATAGGTACTGCCGTGCCCGACCGTGAAAACGGCGTTTTAAGGGTCGAAAGGAATTTTTATTTGTAGTTTTCAGATAGATAGGAAGCGATAGTGTTGATAGATTTGACGGGAACAAACAACGTTCCCGACGGCGGAGCTGTCGTCGCTATGGGACTTTTTGACGGACTTCACTACGGTCACCGCACGGTTGTACGGTACGCGGTGGATATTGCGGGGAGATTTCCCGGAACTGCGCCTGCGGTGTTCACATTCGACACAGCAAGCGTTACCTCAAAGGGAGACGGCGGCGTGGACTATATTCTTTCCCGGGAAATGAAATTCGAGCTGCTGGAGGGTCTCGGAGTGAAGTATGTTTACTCGCCCGATTTCAGCAACTTCAAGGACTTGGACGGCGACGAGTTCGTTCAGCTTGTTCTGTGCGACAAGCTATGCGCCAAATGCGCGGTATGCGGAGAGGATTTCCGCTTCGGCAGGGGCGCGAAATGGGGAGTTAAGGAACTGGACTCTATTTGCAGAAAGCATGGGATAAAGCTGTACTCCGTGCCAAAGGTTACGGAAAATTTCGGCGAGAGGATATCCTCCACAATGATACGCGGTCTTATACGCGAGGGGAACATTGAGCGGGCGAACCTGCTTATGGGTTCGGGCTTTGCGTTAAAGCTGCCCGTTGCATACGGCAGACAGCTTGGCAGGACGATGGATTTCCCCACGATAAACCAGTATCTTCCAAAACGGCAGATAGTGCCGAAATACGGCGTTTACGCTTCGCGGACTGAGGTCTGCGGAGGTATCTACAAAAGCGTTACAAATGTAGGCGTTAAGCCAACCGTCGGCAGCGACGCCCCTCTTGCGGAGACCTACATAATAGATTATTCGGGAGAGGAGCTTTACGGCGAGACGGCAAAGGTAACGCTGACGGCGTTTATGCGTCCCGAGCGGAAGTTCGGGAGCGTTGACGAGCTTAAAGCTCAGATCGCCGAGGACGTTAAGCGGGCGCGGGAAATTCCCGACAAGGTACGTCTGCTCTGCGAAAATCCAAATGATGACAAGTGAGAAAATGAAAATGAAAGGACATGATCCGAAATGAATACAGAAAACGTCAGAACGCGGTTTGCGCCAAGTCCTACGGGATTTATGCACATTGGCAACCTTAGAACCGCGCTGTACACATATATTATCGCGAAAAAATACGGCGGAAAGTTCATTCTCCGTATTGAGGACACCGATCAGGGCAGATTTGTTGAGGGCGCGACGGAGGTCATTTACGACACCCTCAGAAAGTGCGGTCTGAACTGGGACGAGGGTCCCGATATCGGCGGACCTGTTGGTCCCTACGTTCAGTCGGAGCGCATGGGCATTTTCAAGCAGTATGCCGAGCAGCTTGTCAAGTCGGGACACGCCTACTACTGCTTCTGCACAAAGGAGCGCATGGAGCAGGTCCACGAGGAGCAGAAGGCAAAGGGTATCACTCCCACCTACGACCGTCACTGCCGCGACCTGCCCAAGGAAGAGGTTGACCGTCTGCTTGCGGAGGGCGTTCCATATGTTATCAGGCAGAAGATTCCTCTCGACGGGGAGACCACGTTCCACGACGAGCTTTACGGCGACATAACCGTTCCAAACGCTGATTTGGACGACCAGATACTGCTTAAAGCGGACGGTATGCCCACCTACAACTTTGCCAATGTTGTGGACGACCATTTAATGGGAATTACCCACGTTGTCCGCGGAAACGAGTATCTTTCCTCCGCGCCTAAGTACAATCTTCTGTACGAGGCTTTCGGCTGGGAAATTCCCGAATATATCCACGTTGAGCGTATCATGCGGGACGCTACCCACAAGCTTGCAAAGCGTGACGGAGACGCGTACTTCGGCGACTTTGTGGAAAAGGGCTACTATATTCCCGCTATACTGAACTACATCGCGCTTTTAGGCTGGGCTCCCAAGGGCGAGCAGGAGATTTTCTCGCTGGACGAGCTTATTGCAGAATTTGATATCGGCGGACTTTCCAAGTCTCCCGCCATATTCGACCCTGTGAAGATGACCGCAATAAACGCGGAGTGGCTGCGGAAAATTTCCCATGAGGAGTTCAAGGAGCTTGCCCTGCCATATATCAGACAGACCTGCAAGCGCGAGGACATTGATATCGACGTGCTTGTAAAGACCTTGCAGCCACGTACCGAGCTGCTTTCGGATATCCCCGAAAAGGTGGACTTTATCGACCAGCTTCGGGAGTACGACAACGAGCTGTTCTTCAACAAGAAGATGAAAACCAACGCGGAAACGGCTCTGCCTGCGCTTCAGGCAGTTCTGCCTGTTCTTGAGGGAATTGCCGATGGGGACTGGACGGAGGAAAAAATCCACGCCGCGGTATTTGCCGAGATAGAAAAGCTTGGCGTAAAGAACGGCTGGGTGCTTCTGCCTATGCGGGCGGCTCTTTCGGGAAAGGCAATGACTCCCGGAGGCGGAATAGAGCTTGCGGCGATACTGGGAAAAACCGAGTCGCTTTCAAGAATAAAAATGGCTCTGGAAAAGCTTGGACAGCAAAATTAATTCCAAATTTTATTGCTTTATCACAGAATATACACATTGAACGGTTATACTGTTCAGGTGCAAAAATAAACCGAAAGGCGGCTGCGGCAAAATGATCGAAGTTCAGAACCTTACAAAGCAGTACGGTGCTAAAAAGGCTGTGGACAGCCTGTCCTTTACCGTGAACGACGGGGAGATACTCGGTTTCCTCGGTCCCAACGGCGCGGGCAAATCCACGACTATGAATATGCTGACGGGGTATATCTCCTCAACCTCGGGAAAGGCGCTGATAAACGGCGTGGACATTCTCGACGACCCCATAAACGCAAAGAAAAATATCGGGTATCTTCCCGAAATACCTCCGCTTTATCTTGACATGACGGTCAAGGATTACCTTAATTTCATATACGATCTGAAAAAGTGCAAGATCCCCCGCAAGGCTCATCTGGAGGACGTCTGCGGTCTGGTGAAAATAACCGATGTTTACAACAGAATTATCCGCAATCTTTCAAAGGGATACAAGCAGAGAGTTGGTCTGGCGCAGGCTTTGATAGGCAACCCGCCCATACTTATTTTGGACGAGCCTACCGTAGGTCTCGACCCCAAGCAGATAATCGAGATAAGAACGCTTATCAAGAAGCTGGGCAAGAAGCATACAGTAATTCTTTCCTCCCACATTCTGCCGGAAATTCAGGCGGTGTGCGACAGGGTCATAATCATCAACAAGGGAAAGATCGCTGCCGACGATACCACGGAAAATCTTACCAAGAACATCACAAC
>CAMWVO010000051.1 GCA_947177695.1 uncultured Clostridia bacterium | reverse complement strand
TTACATAGGCGACTACGAGGCTCTGCTCGGCTATATACGCGGCATAAACAAAAATCTCAGAGCTACCATTTCACAGATAAACGTTTCGGCAGATCAGGTAACCTCCGGCTCGGAACAGGTATCCTCGGGAGCGCAGGCTCTTTCGCAGGGCGCTACCGAACAGGCTTCGGAGATCGAACAGCTTGCTGCGAGAGTCCACACTATCTCTGACGAAGTCGAGAACACCGCGGCAAACTGCGATGAAGCAAGCAAGCTTGCCGACGAAACTATCAGCTATATGAACACCGCTACAGGCGAAATGACCCGTCTCAATGAGGCTATGACCACAATATCCAAGACTTCGAGCCATATCGAGAACATCATTATGACTATCGAGGACATCGCGTTCCAGACAAATATCCTTGCTCTCAACGCGGCGGTGGAGGCTTCGAGAGCGGGCGAAGCGGGAAAAGGCTTTGCGGTCGTTGCCGACGAGGTAAGAAATCTTGCTTCCAAGTCTGCGGAGGCGGCTAAGAATACTACAGGACTTATCCAGAAAGCACTGGAAGCGGTAAAGAACGGTACTAAGATCGCGAAAAGCACGTCCGACGCTCTCACAATGGTTGAGGAGCGTGCCTCAAGCGTTGATGAGATCGTAAAGAAGATCGCCGAAGCAAGCGAAAATCAGGCTCATATGATCGAGCAGATCAGAACCGGTATGGAACAGATATCGAGCGTTGTCCAGACCAACTCGGCGACCGCGGAGGAAAGCGCAGCGGCTTCCGAGGAGCTTTCGGGACAGTCTTCGGTACTCAAGCACCTTATCGGCACATTCAAGCTGAACTGACCGTAACGTACCTAAAGGAAAATATTTATGCGGGGGACGTTTGAAAGCGTCCCCCGATTTTTCGCATGATCCTTATGCTAAGCCGTTTATCGTCTCGGGATAGCAGTATGGCTTCTCACTACAGACGGCGGCAGGAATAAAGGCTCAGCCTTTTTAAAAAACTTAAAAAATTTTAAATTAACTATTGACAAAAGACTTTTTTTGTGGTAAACTATATTAGTCGCAAGCTATAGGTTTATGCGCAGCGGCACGGCGTTGAGTCCGGTTTGGAGAGGTGTCCGAGTGGTTTAAGGAGCCGGTCTTGAAAACCGGTGATCCCGCGAGGGACCGTGGGTTCGAATCCCACCCTCTCCGCCAGTTTTACAAATTGAATACTATAGTTGTTACCATTCGCAGAAGTACTCAAGTGGTGACGAGGCGCCCCTGCTAAGGGCGTAGGTCGGGTAACCGGCGCGAGGGTTCAAATCCCTCCTTCTGCGCCAGCGGAGAAGTCTCCGCAGACAGAAAAGCTTTCGTAGAAATACGGAAGCTTTTCTTTGTTATTTCCGGTGAAAAAGCCTTTCCCCTAACCGCCGCAGGCAAACAGCTTGCGGCGGTTTTTATATATGTACACACTTTGTTTCGGCACTATAAACAAAACATACGTTGCATTTTTGGCTAAAATTATACGAACAAATTTTCTGAAACCGCTTGACAAAATCGAACCGATGTTCTATAATGTGAATCAGAACAAATGTGCAGAACATTTGTGCACATCAAAATCACCGAAAGGAACGATCGGAATGACAACATCAAACGCCAAAAGATTGGAAGAAATAAATAGAGAACGCAGGATCACCGTAAGCTCCGGGAGCGCGGGAAATCCCATGAGAACAAGGAAAGCCGCACGTTCGGACAAAAGTCTGCGTCCCCAGAAGCTTGTGGGAGTAATAGTCCTCGCAGTATCGCTTGCGGCAGCAGCTTTCGGCGGGGAGCTTTCCGCAGCGGCGGTATTGGTACCTCCCGCGCTGGCAGCGGTTTTCTCAAAGGAAAAGCTTCTCGACTTCGGAATTTTCGGAAAAAACTGAATGCGGGACGTTTCCGTGCCGCACGAAAAATAATGCCCTCCCGCCTTATGAATTTTCGCCGCCTTTATGTGAGATCGGGGAATTGTCCTAAAGTTTCGGGAATTTCTGCCGATATATATTATATAAGTATATCCCGAAATCACCTTAAAGGAGGACTTTATATGAATATAACAAGCATGAACGCAGCAGAGCTTTATAAAACCCTTGCCGATCCGACACGGGTAAAAACCGAATTTTCCACACCTGAAGACGCTGCCAGAGAAAACAAGAAATTTGACCGCTTTGAAAGCAGCGGCGTTGACAGTATTGAAAGCCTTATGGGGCTTAATTCCCCCTCGTCGTTTATGTATCTCAAATCAGGATTGGGAATGAGCGACAAGGAGATTGCCGAACACGTGGGCGGTATGGGCAAAAGGCTGGACGAGGCTTATGCCAACGGTAAATTTACTAAGGATGAATATGACGAGCTGAATAAAAGTCTCGGCGATTATGCTGTCAAGCTGGCGAACAAAAGCAAGCGCATGGAGGCTTCATGGTCTCTCACAAGAAATATGTCTCCCCTCGGGTTCAGCATGATGACTCAAAAGGCAGAATCCATGACTGCCGAAGAATATGTTGCCGATCGAAAATCCGAAATAGAATCATACATTAAGCAAAATCCTGTTGACATGGAAGCTATCTTTATGATGATAAATAATATTAGGTACGGCGTCAGCACGCTTCTGAAATGATCAAAAGGAGGAGCTTTTATGAACATCACCGGAACCACCAACCGCACTCCCGTTATAACAACACGCTCAAAATCGTCAAGCGCACAAGCGGCTGAGACACTGGGGCAAAGCAATTTTGAAGACGCGCTGCAAAAATCACTGGCGGCAAAATATTCAAAGGACGCTTTCACCGGCACGTCCGATGTGAAGCGAACCCCGACAAGGACAGTCTCTTCAAGCATACCCGACACTCAGGCTAAGCTTGACAGCATTTCGGAAGCAATAAAAAATACGGATTATTCCGGAATGTCTAAGGCTGAAATATATGTTGATATTGAAAAGAAATATGCAGATATATTCGACGATTTTTATATGACGATGGCAGTGGAAACCTGTAAAGATCATAATATGATACATCTTCAATTTCTTGATGACATAAAAAATGCAGGCTGTGATAAAATAACACTTAGTGATAAGCTTGAAGCTCGTGGTTACTCAAATATGGATTATAATGAAATTGAAGCCGCGATTAAAGAAAAATATGCCGGAAAAACAGGATTTGTTGATCAGCTAAATCTTTTTGGAGAACTGTATTCTGCAGGCGTTATAATTAATAAATTTGGTTGGGAGGCAGCTACTGATATGGCTTCTCATTTATCTTTAAGTTTACAATGCGGATACGATGGAAGAATATCCAAAAGCGAATGGCTTTCTGTAATAGAAGAAACAGGGATTTCCTCACCGTTTACATTTTTAATAAATAATCCGTATTTTGCAAAGGAAAGCGAACTTTATAAGTTAATGGCAGACGATATTCTTTTCGGAATTGCGGACAGAGCAAAATAAAAGCTAAATAAACGACCGTTCCGCAGACAGCGCGGAACGGTCGAATTATTATACCAATAAAAATTTCATAAGCAGCTCCGCCGCAAAAGCAGCTATACAAGCCGCCGCCGCGACTGCGAGCAGTCCCTTGTTTTTCAGTGCAAGAAGCACCGCCGCGGCTATGCCAACCGAAGCCGAAGCAACGTTTCCCGTGGAATAAAAAGCCGCGGGAATTGTCATTGCTCCCAGAACCGCATAGGGCACATAGTACAGAAAATCCTTGACAAAACGGGACTTTATTTTTTTTCTGAATATCACAAACGGAAGCATTCGCACAAGATAGGTCACTCCCGCCATTACGCCGATATAAGCAACAATACTCGTTGTCATTCCGCCTCAGCCTCCTTTTGCCCGCCTCGGGGAAACAGTATCGCTCCCGCCGCCGAAGCCGCAAGGGTACAGATTATTATTGCAAAGCCAGACGAAACGTGTGAGAATAACGGAATGTACCTCAGTCCGCAGCTCATCGCCGCCGAGATTATTACTGTGACAAGCACTCCCGCGGACTTTCTTGCAGGGGGAATGAAAATGGCGATGAACATTCCGTAGATGGCTATTCCCAGAGCGGAACGGAGCATTTCGGGCAGGACGCTTCCCGCTATGCCGCCTAAAAGCGTACCCGCAGACCAGCACAAAAACGGCAGCAGTATCAAGCCGTACATATAACTCGGAGTGATCTCCTTGGGCTTTCCCGAAGCAACGGCGAAGATCTCGTCGGTAATGCCGAACGCCGCAAGAAATCTGTGAGGAGTGGTGAAGCCCGTGTCAAGCTTCTGGGACAGGGACAGGCTCATCAGCGCATAGCGCATATTTATTATAAGCTGAGCCAACGCCATTTCGAGCAGAGTTCCCGCGGCGGTGATTATGCTCAGACCCGCCACCTGTCCCGCGGAGGTAAGGTTCGTCATTGATACGACGGTCGCCGCAAGTGCGGAAACTCCCTGCGTAACGGCGGCAATGCCGAAGCTGAAGGACACCGACAGATACCCCAGTCCGATAGGAACGCCGTCGGCAAGTCCCTCCTTAAAGCTAAGCTTTTTTGATTCCATAAATGTGATGTTCCTTTCGTATACTGTACCATTACAAAGCTGTCGGCGTCCCGCGTGGGAATACCGACAGCTTTTTGCTGTGCAAATTATTATAAAATCTGTGCAAACAATATTCTGCATCCCAATTACTCCGAGGTGACCGCCTTTACCGTCTTTGAAGTGCCGCCCTTTACGGACTTGCCGCTGCTGTCCTTTGTGTAGGCGACTACCTTGAACCTGTACTCGGTATTTGCTTCAAGACCGCTCACCCTGCACTTGGGATTTTTAACGTCCTTGTACTTGGTGAACTTTCCGGTTTCGCGGTTATACATATAGACCTTGTACTGATCCGCGCCCTCCACGGCGTTCCACGTCAGAGTGACCGCGCTGCTTGTAACGCTCTTTTTAAAGCCCGACGGCACAGACGGGTCTTCGTTGGTCTCATACTTATAGGCAATGCCGTTTTCCTCGGCGTATCTCTCTGCGTCCGAGCCCTCTGTCACAGTGAGAGTGATGGGCTGCTGAGTGATTTTTTTATCTCCGCTGAACAGCTCGGAATTATAAAGCGCGCCGCCGTTTTTCTTGTATTCTGCGGAGTCAGCCGTATAGAGGTTGATAACATACAGCGACTTTGTTCCGTCGGCTTTCACGGACTTTTCTTTCTGTCCGTTTCCGTCAGCCGTGGAGTAACAGCCCTTTTTGCCGCAGCCGTACATATAGCCGAAAACTTCAGTGCCCACGATCTTGGTATTTTCGGGTATCCTCAGACTTGTGAGCTTGGGACAGTTGTTGAAATTATAACCGTATATCGCTCCCGTTTTTTCGGGAAGCTGTACTTCGGTAAGCTCGAAATTGTTTTCAAAGCAGGCTCCGCTGAGACCGCCCAGCTTTGCGCTTGTTTTGGCAAAGCTGACCTTTTGCAGCTTCTGGCAGCTTGAAAAAGCGTACGCTCCGATACCGTCCGAAACGCTGCCCTTGAACGTAACGGTTTCAAGGCTCAGACAGCCCTGAAATGCCGATCTTCCCACTCTTGCAATACTGCCGTTTACCGTCACCGTTTTAAGGCTGTGACAGCTGTAAAAAGCCATATCGCCGATATAGAAGCTTTTTGGCACACCCGACGGAACGGAAAGACTTGTTATCGTCCCGTTGGCGCTGAAAGCGTACTGTCCGATACCGTCCGTACCCGCAGGTATCTTGACCGCTCCGCCGCTGCCTGTGTAGCCTGTGATTATTCTTTTTCCGTCTATAGTCTCGATAACAAAGCCGTCAGCCGTGGTCTCGGCAGATACCGCAAGCGCAACGCCGAAGCTCTCCGTAATTTCGGGAACAGCCGTAAGCACGCCTGCCGCCAGCAAAGCCGCAGACAGATATTTTGCGATGGCTTTTATAGCTTTAGGTTTCATTGAAATTCTCCTTCAGGAAATCAGCCTTTGTTCTGCTTTGCAACAACGCTTTCGCCGCAGTAAATCTCACGAAGCCTGGGCTTTTCGATCTTGCCCGTGGGATTTCTGGGGATATCCGCAAAAATGATCTTATGGGGACGCTTGTATCTGGGCAGACCGTTGCAGAACGCCGCGATCTCCTCCTCGGTGCATTTGTGGTCGGGCTTTATTTCGATTATCGCCGCGGCGATCTCTCCCAGACGCTTGTCGGGAAGTCCTATTACAGCCGCGTCCTTTATCGCATCATGACCACGCAGGAAGTCCTCAATCTGTACGGGATAAAGGTTCTCGCCGCCAGAAATGATAACGTCCTTTTTACGGTCAACAAGGAAGATGAAGCCGTCCTCGTCCTCCTGAGCCATATCGCCCGTAAAGAGCCAGCCGTCCTTGAGAACTTCGTCGGTCGCCTCGGGATCGTTGTAGTAGCAGGTCATAACGCCGGGACCCTTTACCGCAAGCTCGCCAACCTTGCCGCGCTCAACGGAAGCTCCGTTCTCATCCACGATCTTGGTCTCCCAACCGAAGCCCGCCTTGCCTATCGCGCCAACCTTGTGGATATTCTCCACGCCCAAGTGTACGCAGCCGGGACCGATAGATTCGCTCAGACCGTAGTTGGTATCGTACAGATGGTCGGGGAAATATTTTTTCCAACGTGTTATAAGGCTTGGGGGAACAGGCTGCGCGCCGATATGCATAAGTCTCCACTGCTTGGTCTTATAGTCGGAAAGCTTTATTTCGCCGCTTTCGATGGCGTCCAGAATATCCTGCGCCCAAGGCACCAGCAGCCATACTATTGTGCATTCCTCGGAGGATACGGCTTCAAGGATAGTTTTCGGTTTTACACCTCTCAGCAGGACAGATTTTCCTCCCACAAGGAAAGAGCCGAACCAGTGCATTTTCGCGCCCGTATGGTACAGCGGAGGAATGCATAGGAAGATATCGTCCTTGGTCTGACCGTGGTGGTTCTGCTCAACGCGTGCGGAGTGCATAAGGCTCATGTGCTTATGGAGTATCGCCTTGGGGAAGCCTGTTGTTCCCGAAGAAAAATATATCGCGGCATAGTCGTCGTCGGTAAGCTTTATGTCGGGGGAAACGCTGGGACAGTTCGCGGTAAGACGGTCGTAGTCCTCCGCAAAGGTGGGGCAGTTTCCTCCCACAAAGAAAAGGAGCCTGTGCTTGCTGATATCGTCGGCGATCTCCTCAACTCTTCCGATAAATTCGGGACCGAAAACAAGCACGTCGCTTTCGGACAGATCGAGACAGTACTTGATCTCCTCGGAGGTATAGCGGAAATTCAGCGGCACTGCAAGCGCCCCTGTTTTGAGTATTCCGAAATATATGGGAAGCCATTCAAGGCAGTTCATCAGCAGGATAGCTACCTTGTCTCCCTTTTTGATGCCGCGGCTCAGCAGCAGGTTTGCAAAGCGGTTTGCCTTTTCGTTGAAAACGTTCCATGTTATCTCGCGGCGGTAGTGGCAGAGCGTGCCGGGTTCTATCAGCTCGTACTCCTTCCACGTTACGCGGCGGGTCTCCTGAATATCGGGGTTGATCTCCACCAGAGCGGTGTCGCCTCCGAATTTTTCGCAGTTCTGTTCAAGAATTTCCGTAATTGGCATAAAAATTACCGTCCTTAATTTTCATAAATTTAAAAAACATATAAACATATAATTATTATAACACTTTAAAGGGTAAAAATCAATAGTCTGAAAGGACAACCTTACAGGCTGTGTTTGTGCATTTTGACGGATTTCCGCATTATTTTTCCTTTCGGGGACTTTCCGTTTTAGCCACGGAAATGCTGCCGATCCCGCTTGCCATAACGGCTCTGCGGAGCGGAGGAAAATACATGAACGGACACTTTACAAGCTTTGCCGCGATCTTCAGACGCATGGGAAGTATCCTTGCGGCATAGGCTTTCTGCGGGTTCGGAGCGTTTCCGTTAAGAATTTCCGCCAGTATCCGCGCGCTGTTTACGGCAAAGCTTATTCCCTCCAGAGAGCTGGGGCTTATAAGTCCCGCCGCTTCGCCTATAAGAAATGCGCCCTCCCTGCCCGTGCGGATATCGAATGGCGATTCGGGACGAAGCACTACGCAGGCTTCGGTTTTCAGCGGTTCTCCGAATTTAAAGCCGTACTCCGCAAGACGCTTTTTCTGCCTCTCGAAGCTTTCGCGGCAGCCCTTTGGAGCAAACGCTCCGCCGAAGATAAACAGGTTATCTTTTGAGATAGACCATGAGCAGCAGTCGCTTGTCTCGGGGTCAAAAATGCAGCTGTAGAACGGGTTTGAGTGTTCCTCGGCAAACCACTGCTGTATCGCGGTGTAGCGGCGTATTTTCTTTTTGGGGTACAGAAAACGCCGCACCGCCGAGCCTGCGCCGTCTGCGCCGACAATTGTGTCCACGGTAACGGAACGCTCTGTACCGTCGTTTCCGCGGCAGACAAGGCGGTAAGAACCGTCCCCGCCGCGGGATATATTCCTGCATTTGCCGTAAAATCTTTCCGCGCTTTCGGGGACGAGACTTTCCAGCCAAAGGTCAAACTTATGGCGGTCAAGGTTCATGTAGAAACGCTGATAGTGTCTTTCGCGGCGGCTTTGCAGATCAATGGTGCGGACGGAGAATATCTGGGGGTCTACCAGAATATCCTTGGGCAGGGTAAGGTCGAACTCGGCAAAGGCTTTCTGGGCGTCGGGAGAGAGAAGTCCCCCGCAGACCTTGCGGAAGCTTTCGGCAGAATCGGTTTTTCCGTCGATAAGTATAACGCGGAAACGTCCGTCCAGAAGCCGCGCAAGGGTTGCCCCCGCAGGACCTCCGCCGATTATTGCAATATCAAAATCCGACATAATAAAACCTCCGAAAATTTACGCTGTCAGTAAAAAACAGGATATTTCCCGCATATAATTAAGGGACAGGCTCGGCACGCGGGATTGCCGTACAGACTGCACGGTCGTCACAGTCTAATGATACCATATTTCGTCATATAAAAACATTGG
>CAMWVO010000050.1 GCA_947177695.1 uncultured Clostridia bacterium | reverse complement strand
CGGATAAACGCTGAAGGCATCTAAGCGTGAAGCCGTCCTTAAGATAAGATATCCCTTTCGTAAGAAGTAAGACCCCTCAAAGACTATGAGGTTGATAGGCCTATGGTGTAAGCACGGTGACGTGTTCAGCCTGCAGGTACTAATCGGTCGAGGGCTTGACCTTCTTCTCATTTCCTTTTTTCGCTTCGTTTCTTCTTTCTTTATTCAATTTTGAGGGTTTTGACTCTCAAGGATAGTCGGTGTTAATGGCTGTGAGGTACCACCTGTTCCCATTCCGAACACAGAAGTTAAGCTCATACGCGTCGAAGATACTTGGCTGGCGACGGCCCGGGAAAATAGATCAATGCCGGCACTTCAAATAGATAAAGCACTTCTTTAGTGCTTTATCTATATATTCCTCAATAGCTCAGTCGGTAGTCCGAATGTAACAAGTTTACAACGGCAAGATTTGAGCGAATGATGAAATTTTCAAATACCAATTCTTAATACAAAAATTTACAGAATTGGTAAAATATTCCTCAATAGCTCAGTCGGTAGAGCATGCGGCTGTTAACCGCAGGGTCGTTGGTTCGAGTCCAACTTGGGGAGCCAAACCTAAACTTATCCGAACAAATCATAATAATAAATGGTGTGTTTGGAGTAAAGTTGAGCCGCTGATTTTTTCAGCGGCTTTTATCATTTTATATTTATATATTTCAAATTCAGAATATTTAGCGCTTATTTATGACAATCATCAATAATAGATTTTTCAAATTTTTCATCTAAAGTTTTATTATAACATTTTAAATGTATATCAAATAGGTTGTATCTATTTTTCTCAAATATATCTTCTAAATGGTCCAGCTTATTTAAAATTCTACGCAGCCCAAATACAGCAACAATAATGAATAACACGATAATGATATAAATATATATTTCACTAATAAAATTATTTTTATAATTTATAAAATGAGTAGCTACTATGCTCGCTGTGAAAATTATTACTGTTAAACATAGAAAAATAAATATTTGTTGATTTCTAAGCTTTTTTATATCATACATGTATGATTTCATAATAGATTCCAATTGAAGAACCTCAAAATCTAATTCATCATCACTGTCTTGAACTCTTGTATTAGTATTTAAAGCTCCAAATATTTTGTTCAATTCTTGTTCAATAGATTTATGATTCATTTGCATTACCATCATTTGAAGCATACTATCATAACTTAATAAAATATTGGTAATTGCTTCATTATGCAAATTAATACATTTTATTATTTTATTTTTATAATCATTATTAATATACTTTTCTCCGGTGGATCGTATAATACGCATATGAAACATTTCCCATGCCTTATCTTCTTGTTCAGCTGTCAATTCTATGGGATAATAAAATGTCTTATCAATAAATATCGAACCTATGAGGAACTCTTTTATTAAATCTAACATTTCATCATTTTTAATATCAAAAAAAGCTCGATCTATATTTTTAATATCTTTATCTAATATTTGTTTAATTTTTCGCCTGTTTTCCCAACTATCATAAATATCATCTTTCTTTATGTCAATCAATAAATTCACAATAAAATCAACAGCAGGTTTAAAATCTGTAAAAGCCATATTATCCTCCTAATTTAACTAATGATTTATTATATTATACTAAATTTTTATATAAATTGCAATTAATTTTGACATTATCATATATTTTTAACAATAAAACACATCAATTTTTGTTAAAATAATCCCAGCAAGCAACCGCCCGCTGGGATTTAACTTTATTTCTCATTATTTTTAATCTGCTCCAACACATCAAGCAGCTTGGGCGGATACGGCAAGCCAAGCTTTCCCGTGTTCTCCAACAGCGAAATAACCTCATTCGCCGCATAGAAAATAATCGTGATATTCCGCAGACCCGCACCTCCGCCGATGATCTGAACGTCAAGCACATTGGCGACCGCAACAACGATCAGCATAAGGATTTTCTTTGCGATACCCTTTGCGCCGACCTCGCTTGAAAGCTGCTTTTTCACAACCGCAACGATAACGCCTGTTATGTAGTCCGCAATAATCAGCACAAGCAAGGTTTTGTACAGACCGTCAAACTCTCCGATAAGGAATCCAGCAATGCCGATAATACCGTTGATAATGCTTTTTAAAACGTTGCTCATGGTAACACCTCCTATTCCTTTTTCTGAACAACGGACATACCCATCTGCTCACAAGCGGACTTTATCGTCCCCGCCTTTGCAGACGGTATGCCGCCAATTTCCGCCGTGACCTTGTAAGTATCCGCTTTAGTGGAATACCCGTTAAACCCCGCCTTTTTGATAATCGTGGGATAATCCTTATAGGCAATATCGAGATCAACGTCGCCGACGATGCCGTTAACCGCGCCTTTATCTGTGTACTGCCAGATACCATGCGCACCCGTGTAGGTCTTAGTGGTACGCCACTCCGCAAGCCACAAGTCAAAACGACTGAGCTTGCCGCGGTCAAGACGGTTTATCAGCCAGTCGGGGTTACTGTAGATTGCCGTATAGTACCCTGCCTTTTCGATTTTGTCGCAAAAAGCCGCTGTAATTTCCGTAAGAAGATTTTTACTAAGGTGTATCTGATTTTATCCTCGATATCAAACACAACGGGATACTCAAACTGTTTGCCCGCGATAAGTTCCAACATAAAATCTGCCTCAAGCTTTGCATCCTCGACCGTCTGTGCGCAACTAAAGTGATACACGCCGACGGGTATGCCGACCCGCTTTTAATATTGAATTGAATTTAAACATTTTGGAATATTCAAAATTAAAAGTTGATTTGCTATATGGTGAATTAGTAACATTCTATGGGCTATGTTGTAAAAATAACGGCAAATTAATGTTTCAGCACATTTTTCAAAATACTGAAGAATATAGATGGGAACATGATGAAGAAATTAATTTAAAAAGCATTATTGTTAATGATAAATTATTAACAATAAGCAAGTGCGATTATGTGCTTGCAATCGCCTATTGTATATTAAGTTTATTAGACGTATATCAATGTTATAATTTGATTTTTTTTGCTATATTTAATAAAATGTTTTTTGGATTTCAGTATATATAATAATAGCGACTTGGAAAAGTTTTTTCTGATTACATTTTCTGAAACGCCGGAATTTATTGATGCAATTAATCATACAACAATAAAAAATAGGTAATCGCAGAGGGCTTGCTTTAAAAAACCATGACACATTTATCTCTGATATATTTAAAGAAGTTTATTTATGTGATTCAATTAAGAATTTTATATCACAGCATTTTCTTATGAATCAGTCAGAAATAAGTCTTTTAATTAATGATATATATACAATATTAAAAAACTTTGAATATGAAGACCATTAAAATATATATTTCATCGTCAGATGTTGATATGAGAAAATCAATTGACGGATTAGCCTACATGGTGGAGCAAAAATTTAAACTTCCCGCGCTCTTCAGGATATGTACTTTTCATCGCATTTTGTGTGATTGAGCACCTGTACTGCCGAGCTTTTACCATCCTCCGAGGTTTCGGGAAAACGAAAGCTCAGCGCGGAGAGGTCACAGTCATCATGACTGTTCGAAATTGCAATTTTCACCGTGTCAAACAAGTTTTCGCCCTCGTTTATTTTGTGAGAATATTCTGTCAGAATCAAGCTTTTGCCTATAACCTTGAATTCCATAAAATCTTTCCTTTCAAAAAAATAAATCCTTCCCGGCAGCAGAGGCGTTCTCTGTTTTTTGCACGGAAAGCTTATTCCCATAATTTAAGTGTATACAAGAACAAGCTTTTTGACAATATTTTAAAAAGAAGATTGGATATAAAATTAATAATTGCATTGTTCGGCAGAACGCAGGCTCACTTATTGTAAATTACAGTATTTTTTACGGTTTTCTGCTTTTGACATTCCTGCTCCACAAGCTTTGAAATATAGTTCTCCTGCAAAATTTTATAATATGTCTTTATGGTCATGATGCAGCTATTTTGTCGACGGAATTGACATTCATCACAAGTTTGTTGACAGTAAGCCGTATCTGCTGTTTCCGTGATGTTTATTTTTTCTTGTTATTCCATTCGCTGCATTTCAGCAAACGGGATTTTTTATTTGTCTTAATAGGTTTTTTCAGTTATGCCTAACATCATTTTAACAGATTGGATTGAAATTGTATAGATTAAAGCTTACCTCATATACGCTCGACTCAATAGCGGAGCAGCCGAATAGCATAAAAACCCCTCCTATGGTAATTATAATGCCATAGGAGGGGTTCTTTTTCATTGTACGTTTTTTCCAGTTTAATTCAGAACCGTTTGCGTAAATGATAAATTTTATTTGCTCGGGAAGTCAGAAATTACAGACCTCTCTTAACGTAGCTTGTGTGGAGTATCTCATGCGCCTTGTGGCTGCCGGGCTTCTCAAAGAATGTATCGTAAACTTCCTTGATAGCAGGGTTCTCGTGAGAACGTCTCATAGCGCTTGCAGCGTCCTGATCGTAGAGAGCCTTAGCACGGATAGCACGGATATCCTCAAAGTTGCGTACAGAAGCGGGCTGCTGAGGCTGACCGCCGCCGTTTACACAGCCGCCGGGACATCCCATGATCTCAATAAAGGTGTAGTCGGCTTCGCCGTTCTTTACCTTGTTGAGAAGCGTTGCAGCATTTGCAGTACCGGAAGCAACCGCAACCTTAACGTCCAGATCGCCGACCTTGTAGGAGGCTTCCTTGATTCCCTCAACGCCGCGGACTTCTGTGAAGTCGATGTTGCCTGCCTCTTCGCCTGTGATCATCTTAACGGCTGTACGCAGAGCAGCTTCCATTACGCCGCCAGTTGCGCCGAAGATAACGCCTGCGCCTGTGCTGATTCCGAGAGGCTCGTCGAACTTCTCGTCCTCAAGCTCGTTGAACTTGATACCGCATCTCTTGATAAGGCGGGCAAGCTCTCTTGTTGTGATGGAGATATCAACGTCGGGAACTCCCGCCGCACTCTGATCGTCTCTGCCGATCTCGAACTTCTTAGCAGTACAAGGCATAACCGCAACTACGACCATATCCTTGGGGTCGATGCCCATTTTCTGAGCGTAGTAAGTCTTAGCCGTTGCGCCGAACATCTGCATAGGAGACTTGCAGGAAGAAAGGTTCTCCGTCATATCGGGGAAGTAATGCTCGCAGTACTTGATCCATCCGGGCGAGCAGGAAGTAATCATAGGCAGTTTTCCGCCGTTCTTAACGCGCTCAACAAGCTCGGTAGCCTCTTCCATGATCGTCAGGTCAGCAGCAAAGTCTGTATCGAACACCTTTGCAAAGCCTATTCTGCGGAGAGCCGCAGCCATTTTGCCCTCAACGTTTGTGCCCATAGGATAACCGAATTCCTCGCCCAGAGCCGCGCGTACAGCGGGAGCTGTCTGAACGATAACGAATTTGCTCTCGTCAGCGATAGCGTCAAGAACCTTTGCAGTATCGTCCTTTTCGGTGATAGCGCCGACAGGACATACAGCGATACACTGACCGCAGGAGATACAGCTTGTTTCGCCAAGACCAAGCTCAAACGCGGAGCTGATGTGGGTCTTGAAGCCTCTCTCGTTTGCGCCGATTACGCCTACGCCCTGAGTAGCGTTACATACAGCAACGCAGCGGCGGCAAAGGATACACTTGTTGTTGTCTCTGATCATATGAGCGGCGGAGAAGTCGATCTCGTACTTCATATTCTCGCCGTCGTACTTGCACTCGTCGTCCACGCCCATGTCGTGAGCCATCTTCTTCAGCTCGCAGTTTTCGCTTCTTACGCAGGAAGTACACTTCCTTTCATGAGTGGAGAGAATGAGCTGCAGGGTTTTCTTTCTGGACTCCAGAACCTTGGGAGTATTTGTGAAGATCTGCATACCCTCTGTAATGGGGTACACGCAGGAAGCCACAAGACGCTTGCCTCTGCCCTCGTCGGCTTCAACAACACAGATACGGCACGCGCCGATCTCGTTTATATCTTTAAGGTAACAAAGCGTGGGAATATCAACGTTTGCCATACGCGCAGCCTGAAGGATAGTTGTACCCTTGGGCGCGGTAACGTCAACGCCGTTGACTTTAACATTAATCATATCCATTTCTTAAAATCCTCCTTATCTGATTGGCTTACTTCTTGGAGATCGCGCCGAACTTACATTTTTCGATGCACGCGCCGCACTTCAGGCACTTATCCTTGTTGATAACGTGAGGAGTTTTAACCGAGCCTTCGATAGCTCCGCCGGGACATACTCTTGCGCAGGCGGTACAGCCCTTACACTTGTCGGGATCGATCTCAAAGCTGAGAAGCTTTTTGCAGACTCCCGCGGGACATCTCTTATCCTGAACGTGAGCAATATACTCGTCGCGGAAGAATTTCAGCGTTGAAAGAACGGGGTTAGGAGCAGTCTGACCCAGACCGCACAGGGAGTTCGCCTTGATGTAGTAGCAAAGCTCTTCCATCTTGTCGATATCCTCCATAGTGCCCTGACCCTTTGTGATCTTGTCAAGAATTTCAAGAAGTCTCTTAGTACCTACGCGGCAGGGAGTACACTTTCCGCAGGACTCGTCAACGGTAAATTCAAGGAAGAACTTAGCGATATCAACCATACAGTTGTCCTCGTCCATAACGATAAGTCCGCCCGAACCCATCATGGAGCCGATAGCGATAAGGTTATCGTAGTCGATAGGAACATCAAAATGCTGTGCAGGGATACAGCCGCCGGAAGGTCCGCCTGTCTGAGCAGCCTTGAACTTCTTGCCGTTGGGTATGCCGCCGCCGATCTCCTCAACAACTTCGCGGAGAGTTGTTCCCATAGGAACCTCAACCAGACCTGTGTTGTTGATCTTTCCGCCGAGGGCGAATACCTTTGTACCCTTGGACTTCTCGGTACCCATTGAAGCAAACCACTCTGCGCCGTTGAGAATGATTCTCGGAACGTTAGCGTAGGTCTCAACATTGTTGAGGATTGTAGGCTTGCCGTACAGACCCTTTTCGGCAGGGAACGGAGGACGGGGTCTCGGCTCGCCGCGGTTGCCCTCGATAGAGGTCATAAGAGCTGTTTCCTCGCCGCACACGAACGCGCCTGCGCCGAGACGGAGCTCGATATCGAAATCGAAGTCAGTACCGAAAATGCCCTTGCCCAGAATGCCGTACTCTCTTGCCTGACCGATAGCGATCTCAAGACGGTGGATAGCGATGGGGTACTCGGCTCTTACATATATGTAGCCCTGATTTGCGCCGATAGCGTAGCCTGCGATAGCCATAGCCTCCAGAACAACATGGGGGTCGCCCTCAAGAACGGAACGGTCCATGAATGCGCCAGGGTCCCCCTCGTCGGCGTTACAGCAGACGTATTTCTGATCTGCGTCGGGAACGATGTTTCTTGCCAGCTTCCACTTCATGCCTGTGGGGAAGCCGCCGCCGCCTCTGCCGCGGAGACCGGAATCCAGAATGGTCTGGATAACCTGCTCGGGAGTCATCTCCTTGATGACCTTGGCAAGAGCCTGATAACCGTCGGTACCGATGTATTCGTCGATATTTTCGGGATTGATAACACCGCAGTTTCTGAGAGCAACACGGTGCTGCTTTTTATAGAAATTGGTTTCGTTAAGGGACTTGATACCGTTCTCGGTAACTGTCTCCTTGTAGAGATATTTTGTATCAACGTGACCGCCCGCAAGGTGTTCTCTTACGATCTCGGGGATCTCTTCCTCCTTGACCATTGAGTAGAACGCGCCCTCGGGGTACACGATCATAATGGGACCCAGCGCACAAAGGCCGAAGCAGCCTGTTTTGATGACCTCTACCTTGTCCTTGATGCCGTTCTTTTCGATTTCTTCGTTGAGCTTATCAATAATTTTCGCGCTTCCCGAAGATGTACAGCCCGTACCTCCGCAGACCAGGACCTGATATTTTCCTGCGGCGTCGGAAGATTCTCTGCGGATCTCAACATGATCCTTCATTTGATCTCGGATAGCGTTAAGTTCTTCCAGCGATTTCTTCATTTGGTATTATCCTCCTTGGTATATTTTGTAAACGCTTTCCCCGCCTCTTTAGCCTGTCTTGTCATACCTTGTACGAAAGCGGGGAGCAAAGGGGTTATCAGTTGTACTTTGCAAGGATATCGTCGATATCGTCCACGGTAAGTCTGCCGTAAACGTCATCGTTGACGGTGAGAACGGGAGCAAGACCGCAGGCACCTATGCAGCGGCAGGCTTCAAGGGAGAACTTGCCGTCGGAAGTACAGCCTCCGCCCTCAATGCCGAGCTTTTCGATAAGCTTGTTGTAGATATCGCCGCTTCCCTTAACGTAGCAAGCGGTTCCGAGACAGACGGAAATCTTGTACTGACCCTTGGGATTAAGAGCGAACTGAGCGTAAAAAGTGACTACCCCGTAGATCTTTTCAAGGGGATAGCCTGTTTCGGCGGCAATTATCTTCTGGACCTCGATCGGAAGATAGCCGTAGATTTCCTGCGCCTGCTGAAGAATAGGCATCAGGCAGCCTTTTTCGTTTTTATGGCTGTCGATAACGGCGCGAAGCTTCTTCTCCTGTTCTGGAGTACCCGCGAAAGGGACGGATGAAATAGTAGAACCCATTATAGAACCTCCTCAATAATATGTTGCGTGCCTGTATGCGTAAGCTTTGGGGCTTGTAAACGTCAGACGCCGCAGTCATACATACATTATAGCACACTTTTCGACAAATTGCTACGAAAATATGTCACAGACGTTAACGCGTTTTCTTGTGCATTTATAACAAAAAGCAAATTTTCCCGAGCCAAATTTGTATAATATTGATGTGCCGAGGCGGTAAAAATCGGAAAAAATGCCAATGTTTTTATATGACGAAATGTGGTATCATTAGACTGTGACAGCCGTGCTGTCTGTACGGTAATCCCGCGTGCTTTGTGCAATGTCGATACAGAAGTTTTTCCTCGTTTCGGAAACAAAATTATGCTGTCATAACTATAAACGGCGGCATGGGTAAAGGCTCAGCCTTTAGCCTGTCCCTTAATTA
>CAMWVO010000049.1 GCA_947177695.1 uncultured Clostridia bacterium | reverse complement strand
ATTATTCCCGCAATGGCGACACGCTGCTTCTGACCTCCTGAAAGCTGGTGAGGGTAATGCTCGCGAGACTCGTACATACCCACGGACTTAAGCGCATCGTCCACACGCTCACGCATTTCGTCAGGAGGAACACCCATATTTTCGAGAGCGAAAGCCACGTCCTCCTCGACGATCGTCGCAACGATCTGATTGTCGGGATTCTGAAATACCATGCCCACCCTGCGGCGGATATCGAACAGCTTTTCCTCGTCGCAGGTGTCGATACCGTCCACCCAAACCTTTCCCCCGCATGGCAGGAGAATGGCGTTCATGTGCTTGGCAATGGTGGATTTTCCCGAACCGTTGTGACCCAGAACAGCCGTGAAGCCGCCCCGCGGGATATCCAGCGAGACACCTTTCAGCACCTGCTTTACAGGCTTGGGCGTTTCGTTTTCCTCATAATTATTATAGTGAAATTCCACCTTTTGGGCGGAAATAATATTCTTTTCCATATCTGCACCTTATTGATGTTTTGTTAGTTTTCCCTAAAAATATACAGTATAACAGCTATCCCCGCGGCGGCGTAAAGTATGCGCAGGACAAGTCCCCAAACGCCTTTGAGAGATATTCCCCTGACGCGGCGGAAGCCGCCCTGCCGTCTTGAAAAAGCCGCCCACAGCAGTATTATACCCATGATAACGGTAATAGCCGACCTCATAGTTCCCTCCGAAAACGGGGGCTACGTTTCACTGAGAAGCTTTAGTCCGCTGACAAGAGCGACAACAAGCAGAAGCGCACCCACGGTAATATAGGTGATCTGTACCGCTTTCACTTCCTTATCGGAAAGGGGAGTTCCCATTTTGGACTTGTAGGCTTTTCCTTTTTTTATCAGTCCTACCGCAATGCAGTAAAGTCCGCCCAGCAAAGCTAAAACCGGCATTTTAAACGTTCCTTTCTTGCTCAGGCTTCCTCAGCCGTCCATATGGCTGTCGAACCGCAGGGGAGCACTCCGCCGCTGCTTTCAACGGGTAAGCCTATTTCGTCAGCAGTAACGCTTCCGCCGAACTTTTCTCCTACCGTCTCCCGCAGAATATACGCCATTACCGACGGGGAAAGTCCCGTGGTGTAGCTGTTCAGCAGGAAGAAAAGCGGCTCGCCGCTCACTACGCCCACACATAATTTTACTAAATCGTATATGCTGTCCTCCAGCTTCCAGACCTCGCCTGTGGGACCCCTGCCGTAGGAGGGCGGATCCATTATAACCGCGTCGTAGCGTCTGCCCCGCTTTATTTCGCGCCTGACGAATTTTTCGCAGTCGTCCACTATCCAGCGTATGGGCTTTTCGGACAGCCCCGACGAAGCGGCGTTGTCCCGCGCCCACTGGACCATGCCCTTTGATGCGTCCACATGGCATACGGACGCCCCCGCATTTGCGCAGGCGAGAGTTGCTCCGCCCGTGTAGGCAAACAGGTTCAGCACGCTTATCGGTCTGCCCGCGGAGCGTATCAAGCCGTCCATGTAGTCCCAGTTGACCGCCTGTTCGGGGAAAAGACCCGTGTGCTTGAAGCCTGTGGGACGTATGTTGAACCGCAGGTCTCCGCAGCTTATCAGCCAGCTTTCGGGTATCTTCTTTTTGAAGCTCCACTGACCGCCGCCCTTTTCGGAGCGGTGATA
This sequence comes from uncultured Clostridia bacterium, assembly GCA_947177695.1. GTDB lineage: Bacteria > Bacillota > Clostridia > Oscillospirales > Ruminococcaceae > RGIG8773. The sequence goes on along the minus strand of CAMWVO010000049.1, from coordinate 7,477 downwards.
GTGTCCGTGAGCGGTCTCCCACAGGGGCGATCTGCGCTCGTTTTTCCAGATGATCTGCGGGTCGGGACGTATCAGTGCAACGTCTCCCCACAGTTCAAGCTTTTCTCCGTCCGTGCAGTCTATCAGACGGTAATCCATCCAGTTTTCGGCAATTCTCATTTTTTATCCTTTCAGATCTAAATTCCGTATTTGTTGTGCAGGTATACCAGCCATATGATAAACGCTCCGAAAATGGCAAAGATCAGTCCCAGACCGACTATCTGGATTATCATACTGTTCCGCTGCCTTTTTGGGTGAAAGTCCGCAAACGGGATATCGTCCCCGTAATCGGCATATTCCGAATTTAATTCAATGCACCGCAAAGTCCATTCGGGATAGGTCTCTGCAACATATTTTGCATAGGAGGCATTTTCGGCGATCCTGTTTTCCATTGTATACTTGTTTACCTTTGCGGCAACCCGCTTCAGCAGAAATTCTGCCGCAAATCCGATTGCAATAAAAGTCAGACAGATCATTACGCCAAGCGATTCAACATCAAGTACGAATATACATATTGCTGCAGCTATTATAGGACAAAGCAGGGCTGTGCATTCAACAACGTTCGCCCAAAAGCTTTCCTTATAATATGTATAGATTATCCAAAGCATACTTTATAAATCCCCTTTTTAACGTCAGTATCTATCCGCTTACCGCTATTCCGGCAGCAAGTACGCCCGCTGCCGATCCGACCGCCAGAAGAACCTTTAACGCTGTGAAAATACGTTCATTTCGGGTTCTGTTCGGGTTAAAGTCGCAGAAAGGTATGCTTTCGGAGTATTCTCTGTACTCGCTGTTAAGAGCCATGCACATCTCGTTTTTGCTCGGATATACAACGGAAATATATTTTGCATATGACGCGTTTGACATTATTTTTGCTTTCAGATAATGCTCGTAGTATACGTCCGCCAGTTTCTTTAAAGCAAAGAACATTATTCCGAATACAATTACCGCGGCTGCTCCCAAATCATAACCGTTTGCGACCAATAATATCGCGGTTATAAATCCGGCGGGAATACACAGGAAAGCTGCATACTCAATAAGGTTGGCAGCAATGCTTTCTTTATAGTAGGTATACTTAAAATATATCATGATCATAATATTGTCTCACCATTGTTTTAAAATTGTATGTATGCTCTTTCTTATTCGTTTTCGGGACACCTTTCACGTATCTTATCCGCGATCTCAACCGCCATAGCGTTTATCTGGTCGAACCGCTTGCCCTCTATCATAACTCGGATAAGCGGCTCGGTTCCGCTCTCGCGGACGAGTATCCTGCCGCTTGAACCAAGCTTTTTCTGGTTTTCGCTGATTATCTCCTCGATAACGGGATCGTTTTTCCACGCCTCTTTCCATTTGGGGATTATCTTCACGTTCACCATTACCTGCGGATATCTTTCCATAATGGAGCTGAGCTCCGAAGCCTTGCGCTCCTGACGTTTCAGCACGCTGAGAAGCTGTACCGCCGTAAGCTGTCCGTCGCCCGTTGTGGCGTAGTCGTGGAAAATAATGTGTCCCGACTGCTCACCGCCCAGATTGTAGCCGCCTGCAAGCATCTGCTCCACTATGTAGCGGTCGCCAACCTTTGTGGTTATCATGTTTATGTTGTTGTTCTGGGCAAAATGTGTAAATCCGAGATTGGTAAGTATAGTCACCACGGCGGTGTTCTTTTTAAGAGTACCCTTGTCACGCATATCCCGCGCGAAGATGGCTATAAGCTTGTCGCCGTCGATAAGCACGCCGTTTTCGTCCACCGCAAGACATCTGTCCGCGTCGCCGTCAAAAGCAATACCGATATGACACCGCTTGTTCACTACAAACTTGGAGATCGTCTCCATGTGTGTGGAGCCGCAGTTCAGGTTGATGTTGATACCGTTGGGGGAGCAGTTCACAAGATAGACGTTTGCACCAAGTCCCGCAAAAAGCTTCTCCGCCGTAGCGCTTGCCGAGCCGTTTGCGCAGTCGATAGCGACCCTGAGACCCGACAGATTGATGTCCACGGTTTTCATAATGCCCCTGATGTAGTCCCACTCTGCGTTCTTGTCGTAGGTTATTCTTCCCACGTTTCCGCCGCCGCTCATAGCCGCCGCGATCTCTTCGGGACTGTCAAGCACAAGACGTTCTATTTCCTCCTCCATGTCGTCGGAAAGCTTGTAGCCCGAACCCGAAAAAAGCTTGATGCCGTTGAATTCCATGCTGTTGTGGGAAGCGGATATCATAACGCCCGCGTCCGCGCCCCGCTTCTTGACCATAAAAGCCACCGCGGGAGTAGGCACAACGCCCATGACCACAGCGTCCGCGCCCATAGAGCATATTCCCGCGATAAGCGCGGCTTCGAGAACGTCCGAGGAAATTCTCGTGTCCTTTCCCACGTAAATTTTCGGCTTATGGTGAGACTTTGCCGTCAGTACCATAGCTGCCGCCCTGCCTATCTGCATGGCCGTCTCACAGGTAAGCTCGGTAAGCGCGACACCTCTCGCGCCGTCTGTTCCGAATAGTCTGCCCATTGTGTATTTCTCCTTTTTTGCATTTTATCTTTTTTTATGGAACGGCTTTTGAGCCGTCGCGGCTTTAAAACCGTCACAGCGCCAAACCGCTGGAGCTCAAAACCGCTGAAGCGGTTTGCCGTTTGTATCATTCAAAAAATGTCTGCTGAGAAGCGTCTGTCTTTTCGTCCTTTGTATATTCGTACCCCATATGCCGATAGGCAAGAGCCGTCGCGCACCGTCCGCGGGGGGTACGGGCAATAAATCCCAGCTGCATAAGGAACGGCTCGCACACGTCCTCCAGCGTGACAGATTCCTCGCCTATAGCGGAAGCAAGAGTTTCCAGTCCCACAGGACCGCCGTTATAGCCGCGGATAAGCATATCAAGCATTCGCTTGTCAAGATTATCCAGTCCAAGGGAATCTATCTCCATGCGGTCAAGGGCGATCTTTGCAATATCCTCGGTTATCCTGCCGTTGCCTATGACCTCGGCAAAGTCCCGAACTCTTTTCAGCAAACGGTTTGCAATACGGGGAGTACCCCTTGCCCGCCGCGCAAGCTCCATAGCTCCCGCCTTGTCGCAGGCAATTCCGAGAATTACAGCGGAGCGCATTATAATGTCGCAGAGCTGCTCGCAGGTGTAAAGTTCCAGCCTCTGTAGCATACCGAACCTGTCACGAAGCGGGGAGGTAAGCTGTCCCGCACGGGTTGTCGCACCGATAAGTGTGAACTTCGGCAGGTCTATGCGCAGGGAGCGCGCCGACGGACCCTTGCCGATAATGATGTCCAGCGCGTAGTCCTCCAGCGCAGGGTACAGGACCTCCTCAATAGCGCGGGAAAGGCGGTGTATCTCGTCTATGAACAGCACGTCGTTTTCCGACAGATTTGTCAGCAGCGCGGCAAGGTCGCCCGGCTTTTCAATGGCGGGACCCGACGTTATGCGGATATTTACCCCCATCTCGTGAGCGATGATAGCCGACAGAGTGGTTTTTCCCAGTCCCGGAGGACCGTACAGCAGAACGTGGTCAAGAGGCTCGCCCCGCTTTTTTGCGGCTTCGATGTAGACCGACATATTCTCCTTTACCTTGTCCTGACCGATATATTCCGACAGTGTTTTCGGACGCAGGTTAAGGTCGGGCTCTTCCGCGTCGTTTGGAATGACCTCGGGGGACACCGTCCTGTTTTGGGGACGTTCAAAGTTCATTTCGCTTGATTCCAGCAATTTTATCTTTCCTTTCGGGATTTTGGGCTGTTTGGGACTACAGAAGCTTTTTCTGCTTGTATTCCTTGGTCTGCTTGGTGGTAATGATTATCAGAGGTATGGTCATTTCCTCCTCGGTGAGACCGCCGTGATTTGCCGCAAAGGGCGGTCTGGGCTTGGTGTTCAGCGTAAGGTACTTAACGCTCTTGTCGGCAATGGCGCATATCATGTAGTCGCCTATAAAATCGGTTATCTTCGGGTGAGTTCTTCCCTCGCCGAGAAGTCCCTTTGTGAGAATGTCGTTTTTGGACAGGAGTATAAAATCGTTTCCCAGATGATTGTGGAACGCCCTCTCAAAGTCGGTGCGCCTGTCGTTCTTGACGAAGCACGCCGCCGCGCGGCTCTCCACAAAGGGCGGGATAACAAGACATTCCATGATGTCGGGAATGTAGTTTATCTTTATTTCCTCGGTAATATCTTTCATTCCGTGGTCTGCCGAAACGATAACAAGCGTGTCGGTAAGATCCTTGCAAAGCACCTCAAGCTGCTTGTTTATGGACTTCAGCGTCGCCGCGGTCTTTTCGCCCGTAACGCCGTCCTTGTGGGCAGCTTCGTCGGGACTGTTCCACTGCACATAGGTAAATGTGTTCTGGTTGGTTATGCAGATCATTTTCAGCAGCTCGCAGACACGTTCAAAGCTGTCCGCGGTCTTGTGGATATTTCCTTTTTCCGCAATATTTGTTTTTTCGTTTGTAATTGTAAAGGGCTGAACGTCGCCGATTATGGAGTCCGCAATATCCCGGTATATGGTCTCGTAGGGCATGACGAACTCTGCGGCGTTTGCGCTTGCCACGGGAGTTTTCGTGTAGCTGTCAAGATTGGTGAAAACGTCCACGGTGCGGCAGAATTCCTTGAAGAACAGCGATCTGCCAAGCCATGCGTGTTCGTTTGGGGTCACACCGGTGTAGCAGCTTATCATTGACGCCGCGGTTGATGACGGAAATACCGATGTAAGATTTTCGGTAAAATTGCGTCTTAAAAAGCTCATGGGGGAAAGATTTCTTTCCATCATGTCCGTACCCATACCGCCCAGAACTATCAGTATAACGTTCTTGTAGAATTTGGACAAATGCACGTCCAGCTTGGGCAGGGTGGGGTAAACGATAGGCTCGCGGTAATATTTTCTTATCGACGAGATAATGTTTACGGGACACCTTGTATAATCGGGGTAAGACAGCATTTTGACCGCTCCTTTTCTCTATAGTATGCCGAAACAGCGTGTACGGTTTACTTTTTTACAAATTTGCTTACAGATTTGCCGCCATTTTTTTCAGAGACAGGCGTATAAGCTCCTCCACCGGCAGGGACGGGTCAAGTCCCGCAACGGCGGAAGCGGCTTCCGTCTGGGAGTACCCCAGAACCACAAGCGCGGCGATAGCTTCGGAAGTGTTGCTTCCCTCCACGGCGGCGGAGAAGTCAAGGTCTGCGCCTCCCGCAGCGGAAAGCTGCTCCTTGGTGATCTTGTCTTTAAGCTCCAGAACCACCCTTTGGGCAAGCTTGGGACCTACTCCCTTTGTTTTGGTGAAAGCCTTGTAGTCACCCGTAGCGACTGTAAGGGCGAACTTTTCGGGAGTTGTGTCGGAAAGAATGGCAAGTCCCGCCTTGGGACCAACTCCCGAAACGGATATCAGCATTTTGAAGCAGTTAAGCTCCTGCTCCGCGGCAAAGCCGAACAGCTCCACATTGTCCTCGCGGACGTGCAGATAGGTGTAGAGCATGGCTTCCTCGCCCGTCCTGCCAATGCGGGAAAGGGTCGCAAGCGTGGTTCGGCAGGCATAGCCCACCCCTCCGCATTCGATAACGGCAACGTCTGAACCCTTATGTATGATTTTTCCTCTAACACTGTATATCATAAAAATTTCTCCTTGTATCAGTATCCCTCTAAAATGTACAGCACCAAAGCCCTGCCCTTTTCGGTAACGGCAAGCAGTATCACGGTCGGGATTGTCAGCGACATAAGCGCAAGAAAAATTCCCGTGCCTATGCGTTTTTCGCGGAAAGCTCTGACCGTTACCGCAACGCTTAATGCGAGTACGCCAACAAATATTGCAGTCAAATAAACGGCTTTGATGATATCTGCGGCGGCATTAAGTCCGCATAAAGACAATATGACCGCAATCACAGGCGTAAGTATTACAGATGCTTTTATAATATCCTGAATAATCGCATAGCGTCTTATTTTCGGCGGGTAGTCGCTGTACCTTTTAAATTTCATAGCTTACCCTCTCTGACGCTTATCCTGCCTCCCGAATGTCCGTGACAAATGGCAATAGCAAGCGCGTCAGCGGTGTCGTCGGGCTTGGGGACTTCCGCAAGTCCTAAGATTTTCCGCGTCATTTCCATGACCTGTGGCTTTTCGGCGCGTCCGTATCCAACCACCGACTGCTTGACCTGCAAGGGGGTGTACTCGAAAATGGGAACTCCCGCGTTTACCGCCGCAAGCAGAGTAACTCCCCGCGCCTGCGCAACGTCAATGCCTGTCTTTTGATTGGTGTTGAAGAACAGCTTTTCTATCGCCATCGCTTCGGGCTTGAACGTGGTCAGCACGGTGTTCATGTCGTCGAAGATCGTTTTCAACCGCAGGGTGAAGTCAGTCCCTGCCTGCGTGGTTATTGCCCCGAAATGTATGGGGACAAAGTTGTAGCCATCGTATTCCACTACCCCGAAGCCCACGATGGCGTAGCCGGGGTCTATTCCGAGAATCCTTGTTTTTCCCAATAAGCGCACCTGCCAAATCATAATTAACAATTTATTATACCATATAATTGAAGATTCTGCAATATTTTTTTTAAACTTATTGTAATTTTAAGGTTAATATTGTATAATTAAAGCATATTTAATTTTATCGGAGGACGTTTCAGATGGATTTACAGGAACTCAGAAACCAGATTGACGATATCGACAGCGAAATTTTGAAGCTGTTTTCAAGGCGTATGGAGGTCTGCCGCGGGGTTGCGGAGTACAAAAAGGAGCACGACCTCCCCGTTATGCAGGGAGGCCGTGAAAAGCAGGTGCTTGATCGGGTCAGAGCCAACGCTCCCGATGGGCTTGGGGACGGCGCGGTCATGCTGTTCCAGAACATCATGGACATCAGCAAGTGTCTGCAAAACGAGGAGTTAGAGCGCAGCCATAAGCTTTTCTCGCCTAAGCCGTTCGTACCCGAAAATGCCGCGAAAATAGCCTGTCAGGGCACTGCGGGGGCGTACTCCGAAGCTGCCTGCAAAAAGCTTTTCGGAGACAAGCCCGCCGTCTTTTACCACGAGTTTGAGGACGTGTTCAACGCTGTTGAAAGCGGCGAGGCGGACTATGGCATACTTCCTCTGGAAAATTCCACCATCGGAACTATCTCCGAGACCTACAGCCTTATGTCAAAGCACTGCTTCAACATCTGTTCACTGATAAGGGTAGGTATAACCCACTGTCTTGCCGCCGCCGAGTGCGCGACCCTTGAAAGCGTGAAGCGTGTCTACTCAAAGGAGGAGGCTCTTTCCCAGTGCTCCAAGTACATCAAAAGCCGCGGTCTGACCCGCCGCGAATACGCAAATACCGCCCTTTCCGCGGAATATGTCCGCGAAAAGAACGACCCGGAGGCGGCGTGCATATGCTCCAAAGCCTGCGCGGAGATGTACGGTCTGAAGATACTGAACGACCAAATTGCCGACGCGTACCCCAACTACACCCGCTTCATCTGCTT
>CAMWVO010000048.1 GCA_947177695.1 uncultured Clostridia bacterium | reverse complement strand
AAATAACTTACAATAAAAAAAAGTAAAAGGGTGTTTCGCCCTTACTGAATATTGGCTTTAACAAATTGTGTCTGAAAGAAAAACGACCGCGTCATCAAGATCGAAGCAGACCAAGCAAGCCGAGCAGGAAAGCGGCGACAGAGTATTCTGGTCGGCAATGCTGTTCGCGCTGGGAGCGCTGATACTGGCGTTCGCGCTGATAAAGGGCGAGTCCGCATGGAACAGCATACATAATATTTTTCTGGGAATGTTCGGGTGGACGGCGTTTGTCGTACCCGCAGTCTTGATATACGTTTCGGTGATGATAGCAATGGATAAGTCCCGCCAGACGGTTCAGGGACGGGTTATCCAGTGCTTTATAATGATATTGCTGCTGTCGGCTTTCGCAAGGATAATCTCAAGCATAGCTCTGCCCGAGGGCAATCTTTTTGAGGAAATAATTCCCGCCCTTTACGCCGAGGGAAAACAGCTTCGGGGCGGCGGTGTAATGAGCGTTTTTGTGGGAGTACCGCTTCTTATGCTGTTTAAAAAGGCAGGGGCGACTATTATTATTCTCCTGCTTATTTTCGTGTTTATAATGATACTTGCGAACAAGACCATACTTGACGTGGTTAAGATGATAAAGAGGGGTATCTCAGCCGCGAATGCCGCAAGGGGAGAGTATGTCCCCGAAGAGGACAGCGATTTCGTTCCCCCTCCCGGAGCGAAGAAAACCGCCGCGGAACGTCAAAACGCCAAGGCAGCCGCAAAAGCTGCAAAAGCCGCTTCAAAGGACGTACCCAACAGTGACGTACCTACAGAGATAGTCAAGGAAAAAGCCAAGAATTTCAATGTGGATATACCTATGCCCGCGGGAAAGAAAAGCGTCCCCAAGGAGGAGCTGCCCTTTGAACCCGACGAGCCTCAAAAGGAGCTTACCGAGGAAGAAAAGTTTATGCAGACGCTTCCCCAGCACCCTGTTGCAGCTCCCGCGCCCGTGTCTGCTGCCGCCGGTGTGGAAGCCACGGAGAAGATCAAGTCCGCATCAAGCGATCTGGAGGACATAATCAAAAAGGCGGCTGCCGTTCCCGAAAAGAAAAAGCCTGCTTTTGCTCCCGCTCCTGCGGCGAAGCCTGCCGCTCAGCCGCCGAAAAAGCAGTCAACGCTCGCTTCAAATAAGATCCAGACCGACGACGAATTGGATATGCCCGACGCTCCCACAGCGGCGGACATTCAGCACGAGATCGCCGAGCAGGGTTCGGAGATAGCGGTGTACCAGTTCCCGCCCATAACGCTGCTGAAAAACGTTGACAACAGTCTTAACGCCGCGGAAGCCGAGGCGGAAATGAAAACCAACGCCGACACCCTTGTGGACACTCTGAAAAGCTTCGGCGTTCAGACACGTATCGTTGACATTCACAGAGGTCCGACGGTAACAAGATACGAATTGCAGCCAAGCGCGGGCGTGAAGATTTCCAAGATTACGGGACTTTCCGACGACATCGCGCTGAACCTTGCGGCGGCGGGAGTGCGTATAGAAGCGCCTATCCCCGGCAAGGCGGCTGTGGGCGTGGAAGTTCCTAACCGCGTCAAAGACATTGTTACAATTCGTGAGATGATAGAAAGCCCAGAGTTTGCCGCAAACAAGAGCAAGCTTAGCTTTGTTGTGGGAAAAAATATCGACGGCGACATTATGATAGGCGACATTGCAAAAATGCCCCACCTTATTATTGCGGGTACTACCGGTTCTGGTAAGTCTGTTTGTACTAACAGTATAATTATGAGCATTTTATACAATGCGTCACCCGACGAGGTGCGGCTTGTGCTTATCGACCCGAAAATGGTTGAATTCAAGGTTTACGACGGCATACCCCACCTGCTTATCCCTGTTGTAACAGACCCACGAAAGGCGGCAGGTGCGCTGTCTTGGGCGGTGCAGGAAATGTTGAAGCGGTACAAGCTTTTTGCGGACTATAACGTCCGAGACCACGGCGGCTACAATGAAATGGCTGCGGAGACCGAGGGCGTTGAACCTCTGCCGAAGATCGTCATTGTCATAGACGAGCTTGCCGACCTTATGATGGCTGCGGCAAACGAGGTGGAGGACTCCATCTGCCGACTTGCGCAAATGGCTCGTGCGGCGGGAATGCACCTTATTATCGCAACACAGCGTCCCACTGTTGACGTTATCACGGGACTTATCAAGGCGAACATTCCGTCAAGAATTGCGCTGACGGTTTCGTCCCAGGTGGACAGCCGTACAATTATCGACACGGCGGGCGCGGAGAAGCTTCTGGGTCACGGCGATATGCTTTACTATCCGCAGGGTATTCCAAAGCCTGTGAGAATCCAGGGCTGTTTTGCTTCCACAAAGGAAGTTGAAGCTGTTGTGGAATTCATCAAGAGCGGCGGAACGGTAGAGTATTCCAACGAAATTATTGAAGAGATAGAGAAAAATATGCCTGTTCCCAAGGGTGAGAAGCCCAGCGGAGACAGCGGTTCGGTGCCAAGCGGAGACGGCGATATTATCGACCAAGCGGTGGAAGTCCTTATCGACGCGGGACAAGCTTCCGTTTCCTATCTGCAAAGGAAGCTTAAACTGGGCTATGCCCGCGCGGCTCGTGTTATGGACGAGCTTGAGGAGCTTGGCGTGGTGGGTCCCTACGAGGGCTCGAAGCCGCGTTCCGTGCTTGTTACGCGGGAGATGTGGGCGCAGAGGAAGCTGATAAACAACGATATGATTTCCGATACGGACGTTCTTGACGAAACGGTTGAAGAATAGGAGAACAAGCAATGATTTTAAACTTGCCGACATTAATTGCCATAGCTGTCCTATATCTTTTTGAGTTTCCTCTTGGTGCGTTGCTGTGCCGTTATGTATCCAAGAAGCTTTCGGCGGTTTTAAATGTTGCTTTAGGTATACTGGCATTAATTCTTTTTGGTATCGTCGGTGACAAAATTGACAACGAAAATGTAAGCCGTAACGGAAAAATTCTTTTGATGTTTATATCATTTTATATTTACATACCAAATCTTATACTTTATTTTAAAATACGAAACACGCGCAAAAAGCTCGGTGCGAAAAAGGAAAACTATTCTTTTAAAAAGAATGTGGGCATGGCGGCAATTTTAACGGCTTGTCATTTTCCAAGTGTATTTATTGCATTTATGATGTCGCTTGTTGTTGTACTATACTAACTTTAGGGAGAATTTTTATGCCGTTTTTACCTGTCTCAAAACAGGAAATTCAAGAAAGCTGGGCTGCCGAAAATGAGTGATAAGGTCAAGAAAACTTTGCCGTACATAATAGTAAATCTGACAGGGGCGGCTCTTGCGGTATTAAGCTATTTTTTCGGCATAATGACAACACCGGTTGGGTATGTTTTAGTGATTTCGTTTTTACCAATATTATTAATTAGATTTTTGCAGCTTGAATTTTTCGCTGTAATAATATTAGTGACCATACTTAACATAGCGGCTTTCATTTTTATAGTTCATGATAAATCTATTGCCGGCTTGATATTTGCAATATTCTGCGGCTCGTCTTTGGGAGCGTTTATAGGTACTTTGGCAAACTATAATTTTAAATACGCAAAAATTGTAAGACTTATTTTCAATATAAATATTTGGCTTTGCATAGGTGGATTTTGTTCAATATATTATATCGCTTCATACCCTTTAATTTAATAAATCGGAGGGCTTACCATGCCGTTTTTACCAATCTCAAAACAGGAACTGCTTGAACAGGGTATCGAACAGCTTGACTTCATCTGCGTGACGGGGGACAGCTACGTTGACCACCCCAGCTTCGGCATTGCTATAATTTCACGGGTAATTGAAAGTCTTGGTTATACTGTGGGTATAATTGCACAGCCCGACTGGCATAGTATGCGGGATTTTATGCGTCTCGGCAGACCACGCTTCGGCTTTATGGTAACGTCGGGAAATATCGACAGTATGGTTGCACATTACACTTCTGCAAAGAAAAAGCGTTCCGACGACGCTTACACCGCGGGGGGAATGGCAGGGAAACGTCCCGACCGTGCGGTTACTGTTTACTGCAAAAAAATTCGGGAAGCGTTCGGAGATATTACAATCGGTATAGGCGGCTTGGAAGCTTCCCTGCGGCGTTTCGCCCACTACGATTACTGGGACGACGCTGTCCGCCCATCTATTTTGGAGGAAAGCGGCGCGGACATTCTTATGTACGGCATGGGTGAACATCAAATTGCCGAGATATGCACACGTCTTGCAAACGGCGAGGACGTGAAAACCCTCACGGATATTCGGGGAACTGCGTATCTCTGCAAGCCCGAGGATACCCCGTACGGGGCAGTCGAATGTCCCTCATTGAAGCTTTGCAGAGAGGATAAAAAGTCCTACGCAAAGGCTTGCCGTCAGCAGTACGACTGGCAGGACGAGATTTACGGCAGGACTATCATTCAGCGGCAGGAAAACCATATGCTTGTGCAGCTACCGCCGTCTCCAGTCCTCACAACGGAGGAACTGGACAAAGTTTACGCCCTGCCCTATATGCGGACGTATCACCCTATCTATGAGAAAGAGGGCGGCGTCCCAGGAATAAAAGAGGTTGAGTTTTCCATAACCCACAATCGGGGCTGCTTCGGTAACTGCAATTTCTGTTCCATTGCTTTACATCAGGGACGGAAAATTGCTGTCCGCAGCGAGGAAAGTATTCTTGCGGAAGCAAAATTGCTTACCACTTTGCCGAATTTCAAAGGTTACATTCACGACGTGGGAGGTCCTACCGCAAACTTCCGCGCGCCAAGCTGTCACAAGCAGCTGGAGCATGGCTTGTGCAAGGGTAAAAAATGTCTTGCTCCCGAACCCTGCAAAATGCTTGAAGTTGACCATAAAGAATACCTTGAATTGCTTAGAAAAATTCGAGCCGTTCCAAAGGTGAAAAAGGTTTTCATACGAAGCGGCATTCGGTACGATTATCTTATTGAGGACAGGGACGAGGAGTTCATGCGGGAGCTTATCGAACACCATGTAAGCGGTCAGCTGAAGGTCGCTCCCGAGCATTGTTCGGCGGTAGTTCTGGACAAAATGGGCAAGCCACATATTGAGGCGTACAAAAAATTTCAGGATAAATTCTACAAGATAACGGGACAGGTGGGCAAGGAGCAGTATCTTGTGCCGTACCTGATGTCATCACACCCCGGCAGTACGCTGAAAGAGGCGGTGGAGCTTGCGCTGTTTCTGAAAAGCCTGCGTATCCGTCCCGAGCAGGTGCAGGACTTCTATCCCACACCGGGAACGATTTCCACCTGTATATTCTACACGGGTCTTGACCCCTACACGATGGAGGAGGTTTACGTCCCCAGAACTGCCGAGGAAAAGGGTATGCAGAGAGCGCTTTTGCAGTATTTCCGTCCCGACAATCAGCGCAAGGTCATTGAGGCTTTGCAGAAAGCACACCGCACCGATCTGATCGGAAACGGCAAGGAATGTCTTGTGAAGCCCGACGGAAAATATCTTGCGGAACTGCGGGAGCGTGAGAAAAACAAGCAGTCCCAAAAGGGAGGAAACAGGCATAGTAAAAACGGAGGGAACGTCCGCAAAAGCGTGAAAAGACGGAGGCGATAGTATGTCAAAATCTTCAAAAACTTGGATTTATATTGTGGTGAATATTCTTTGTGCAGCGTTGTTTTTTATTGGCTGTTGTAATTCGGTTTTGCGGTCTTGCGCTTTGCTTATTTGGGCATTTTCATTTGTATTTTTGCCTTATTTGGCAATTATTAACGGCATTTCGATTTATACCGTTAAAAAAGATAAAATGAAGATCAGCGCGGTTCTCTCGCTTTTGGGAGGAAGCTTAGGCAGTTTTATTACGGCGCGTATGTTAAGGAAAAAATCTTTAGCGATAAATATAATTTTCAACATTTCGGTATGGTTTGTTGTTTGGTGTATTGCCGAAGGCTATTTATTTGTATTTGTTGATTTTATGCTTAATGGTGCAAAATGATCTTATGAAAGGAGTTTTAAAATGGCTTTTATCAAAAAGCACCCATGTATTGCGGTATCAATAGTTGGATTTTTTGCAATTCTTTTAGACCTTTTAATCGAGCAATTTGCCGAATTGGGCGGTGCCCTGTGTTTCATTTTCCTTTTCCTTATCTCATTTTTCCCTTTGTTAGGAATTTTTGTGTTAATATTTAACATAGCCGCAATGATTGCGGTTTTAAAGGACAAGCTTGCTGCTGGGGTAATTCTGTCATTGCCGTTCGGTGGATTGGGAGCTGCCATAGGCTTGCTGTTCAACCCAAGCTATGAATATAAGATTGCAGTAAAAACTATTTTCAGCATTCAGTTGTGGCTTGTTATCTGGGTGTTTGCCTCATTAATTATTCTTCAATGGGGATGATCGGCTTCTAATATCTATTTTCTGAAAGGAGCGTAAAAATGGATTTTATTGAAAAGCACCCGTGTATTGCAATATCAATAGTCGGTATTTTATTAATACTTTTAAGCTTTTTTATTGGACAGCTTGCGGCGTACGGTTTTGCACTATTTTTCCTCCTTTATCTCGCAGGCATTGTTTTGGTCTTAATTAATATAGCTGCGATGCTTTTGGTTACCTATGACAAGCCCGCTGCGGGAGTAATTCTGTCGTTGCCTTTCGGCGGCTTGGGAGCGATGATAGGCTTGATGTTCAATCCAAGTTATGACAATGAAAAGGCAGTAAAAATAATTTTCAGCATACAGCTATGGATCGTTATCTGGGCATTGGCTTCATTTATACTGTTTGCTTTGGATTATTATTCAATAGGTCCACTGCCCGGCTGATACTTAATTTCTATCCTCTGAAAGGAGCGTAAAAATGGAATTTATCAAAAAACACCCATGCATTGCAGTATCAGCATTTGGCGTTTTAATAAATATTTTAACCGTTTTAAACGAAGAACTTGCCCTTAAAGGAGCTCGTTTAGTGGGGATAGCTATCTTTGGATTTGTGGAATTACTTTGTAGCTTTGGGTTTGTTGCTATTTTATTGGTAGCATTATTATTTACATTTAATTTAGCCGCAATGTCTGCGGTTATAAATGACAAGCTTGATGCCGGTATAATTTTTGCGTTGCCATTCGGCGGTTTTGGAGCAATTATCGGATTATTACAAAATCCAAACTATTTTAATAAAAACGCTGTAAAAATTATTTTTACTATACAGCTGTGGTTTATTATTTGGTTAGCTGTTTCATTTATATTATGTCTAATTTCTATTCTCTAACTTCTATCTTCTAATCGGAAAGGAGCGTAAAAATGGCACAAAGAAAACCAATGGCAGCTGCATTTTTTAAGAAAAATTGGATTTACCTTGCGGTAAATATTGCAATGGCGGCATTCATGACGGCGGTTCTTCTTTGCGAGGGCGGCGACCCGTTCAGTATTGGTTTCACGGTCATAAGGAATGTGCTTGTATATGCGTTGGTTTTTTCCTGCTGGATTATTGTGCCGCTTATGATCTATATGAGCATACTGGCGTATAAAAGCGTTAAGAAAAACAATGAGGACGGCGTGACATTCTCGGCTCTGGGCGGCTTTATCGGTGGATTTGCCGCAGTCAGAAAAAATAAAAAATTCCCGAAAGCAAGGACAGTAAACATTATTTTTATTGTGTATCTTTGGATTTTTATAGGTTTTCCCGCGGGAGTCGGTTTGATGTTTGCAACAGGTATTTACGACTGGATCTGATCAAGGAGGTCTGAAAATGGCTCAAAGAAAAAGAACATCATCAAGAAAAAATACGGAAACATTCGGCATATCCCCCGTACTGCTTTTTCTGCTGATACTTATGGGAGCGGCGTTTTGCTTCAGCTTGTATCTTGAATTCGGCGACACGGAAGTCCCCGCGTCGGCGGTAAGCAGCTTTATAGACAAGGACGCCGATCTTGAAATACACTATATAGATGTAGGGCAGGGCGACTGCTCCCTGATAAAGTGGGAGGGTGCGGCTGTTCTTATCGACTGCGGCGAAAGGGAGAACAGCGACAAAATTCTCGACTACCTTAAAAAGCAGGACGTTAAGAAGCTTGATATCGTCATTGCCACTCACCCGCACTCCGACCACATCGGCGGAATGGGCGACATTATTTCGGGTATCGACGTTGAGCGGGTAATCGCTCCCAAGGTTTCCTCGGACAAGACCCCAACCACAAAAACCTATGAAAGATTTCTAACGGCTATGCATGACAAGGCTTTGAAGCTTACGGCGGCAAAGCCGGGGACGGTCTACGCGCTTGCGGGAAAAACTTCCTCTTCAATGGATAAACAGCCGCCCAAGCTTGAAATTCTCGCACCCGTTGCGGACTATGACGACCTTAACAATTACTCCGTTGTGGTACGCATGACCTATGGTGATACGTCATATCTCTTTACGGGAGACGCGGAAGCCAAAGCGGAAAAGGACATACTGAATTCGGGCGCCGATGTAAGCGCGGACGTACTTAAAGCAGGTCACCACGGAAGCAGTACCTCCACAAGCGAAAAGTTTCTGGAGGCGGTCTCGCCCGACATATGCGTTATCCAGTGCGGCACGGGAAACAGCTACGGACACCCTCACGCAGAAATACTGGAACGTCTTGAAAGCTTCGGAGCAAAGTGTTTCAGAAATGATATCAATGGAACGGTAATAGTTTATTCCGACGGAGACGACATCTTCGTCGTACCCGAAAAGGAGCAGTGAGTATGCTTATTATAGACAGAATTTCGGAAAACACTGTCGTTATCGAAGACGGCGACACACGTTTTGAAGTTTCCCGCTCGGAGCTTGCTCCTGACGTCAGAGAGGGGGACGCTGTTCTGTTTGAGAACGGCGTGTACCGTAAGGATACCGATGCAACGGAGAAACGCCGTCAGGAAATAATAAGACTGCAAGACAGTCTCTGGGAATAGCGGGGACTTGTCCGTAAACATAATTCTAAAGCAAATTTTTGTCTGAGAAAATAAATTCCAAAGGAGATAATTCAAATGTCACCCGAACCTAATGCAAATCTTTTCAGCAGACTTAAAGAGATCATGCCGTCTCTCTCAAAGGGACACAGAAAAATCGCCGAGTACAACACCTAATGCTACGACAAAGCCGCCGTTATGACAGCTTCAAAGCTTGGCAAGATCGTGGGCGTGAGCGAA
>CAMWVO010000047.1 GCA_947177695.1 uncultured Clostridia bacterium | reverse complement strand
GCTGACGGTCCAACGGTATTTTTTATTGCGGGCAATATTGCAGGCGGAGCGTGGATATTTCCTGTAATAGCGGGCGTTTTGCTTGTTATTGTTTCCTGTGTGTTTCCGTTCAAAAAGAAAAAATAAAAGGCGGTATAATATGTGTTCTGTTCGCTTTGTAAAGGCTGACATTGACGACTTGGATTCATTGGTTAAGCTGAGGATAGCATATCTGCTCGAAGATCACGGGACGATACCGCAGGAGAAGCTGACTAAAATATCGGAAAAGCTGCCTGTCTATTTCCGTAAGCATTTGAATAATGATTTGTTTGTTTATACGGCAAAGTCCGAAAATGAGATTGTAAGCTGCTGTTTTTTGACAGTTACCGAAAAACCGTCAAATCTTTCCTTTATCAACGGCGCCGTGGGGACTGTATTGAACGTCTATACAAAGCCCGAATACAGGAGAAAAGGACTTGCGGGAAAGCTGCTGAAAATGCTGATTGCCGATTCCGAAAAAATGGGACTTGACTTTGTGGAGCTGAAAGCAACCGATTCGGGCTATAATTTGTACAAGTCAATTGGATTTGAAGATGCGGTTTCAAAATACCATAGTATGAAAATGGTCATTAACTCTGATAATAAGTCATGACTTTTTCGCATAACAAAGGAGATAACATGGACTATAGGAACGTGCAAAACATTGCGAAAGAAACAATGTCGTACATAAAAACAGTTATTGCTCCCGAAATGAAGCTTACGGACGTAAGAAAGCTCTGCGAGGATAAAATGATAGCATTGGGTGCGGATTCTTTCTGGTACTGGGATATCGGCGCATTTGTGTTTTCTGGCGACGAGACTCCTGTATCGGTGTCGGGCAGAGAATACATCACGTCGGACAGACTTATCGGCTTTAACGATATTATTACGATTGACCTAAGCCCGCAGAATAATAATATCTGGGGAGATTACGCCCGTACAATTATTATCGAAAACGGCTTTGTAACTGATCAAATAAGCGATATCAAGAATGACGAATGGCGCAGCGGCTTGCTTATGGAGGAACGATTACACAAGGAACTGATTGATTTTGTAACACCGCAGACTTCCTTTGAAGAGCTTTATTATCATATAAACGATTTGATAGTCCGTGACGGCTATGTAAATCTTGATTTCATGGGAAATCTCGGTCACTCAATCGTTAAGGACAAAAATGAACGAGTTTACATAGAAAAGGGAAATAAAATGCGGCTTTCCGAGGTTGATTATTTTACTTTTGAGCCGCATATCAGTATACCAAATTCAAAATATGGATATAAAAAAGAAAATATATATTATTTTTCGGGCAATAAATTAATCGAACTGTGAAAGGCGGTATAATATGCGTTCTGTTCACGCTGTAAAGGTTGGAAACTGTACACTTGACGGCAAGAAAATTTACATACAATCAATGCTTAATATTCCCGCTTCGGACATTGAGGGAAGCGTCCGTCAGGCGGTACAGCTTGAAAAAGCGGGCTGTGAGATAATCCGCGCGGCAATTCCCGATATGGCGGCGGTAAAGCTTATTCCCGCCATAAAAAGCGCGGTGAAGATCCCTCTTGTTGCAGACATACATTTCGACTATAGGCTTGCTTTGGAAAGCGTTGCCGCGGGTATTGACAAGATACGGATAAATCCAGGAAATATAGGGGACTTTGACAAGGTAAAGGCTGTGGCAAAGGCTTGCTCGGACAAGAATATCCCCATAAGAATTGGTGTAAATTCGGGTTCGCTGGAAAAGGATATTCTTGCCAAATACGGCTCTCCAACGGCGGAGGCTTTAGTTGAAAGCGCGCTTCGCCATGCGGAGCTTCTGGAACGGTGCGATTTTCGCGATATTGTTATTTCCATAAAATCCTCGGACGTGCCTACCATGATAAATGGCTATCGGCTTCTTGCGGAGAAAACCGATTACCCGCTCCATCTGGGAGTTACCGAGGCGGGGACAAAGCATATGGGTATCATAAAATCCGCTGTGGGAATTGGTTCTCTGCTTGCGGACGGGATAGGCGAGACCATACGGGTATCCCTGACCGCAGACCCTGTGGAGGAAATATACGCCGCAAAGGACATTCTTGCCGCTGTTGGCAAGGGACAGGGTGTAAAGCTTGTTGCCTGTCCAACCTGCGGAAGAACCAAGATCAACCTTATACCGCTTGCGGAAAAGGTTGAAGCGGCGGTCAGGGATATTGACAAGGATATCACTGTTGCGGTCATGGGCTGTGTGGTGAACGGTCCCGGTGAAGCGCGTGAAGCTGATGTCGGAATTGCAGGCGGAGACGGCTGCGCGGTGCTGTTCCGAAAGGGCGAGATCGTGCGGAAGCTGTCCGAAGATGAAATACTTACGGCTTTGCTTGAGGAAATAGAAAAACTTTAGGACTGGTGAAACTTTAATGCTTATAAAAGAACTTTTTTCCGACTATATTTCGGACATACCCAACTCCATAGGCAGGGGCGAGGTGCTGAAGCTTACACACAGCGAAAAAAGCCGCGACCTTGCGGTATTCGCGTCCTACGAACAGCTGCAGAAGTACGATTATGTAATGGATTTTGAGAAAGCCATGAGGAACGATCTGGGTATACATAGCTTTACTCTGAACTGCCGCTACACTCCTGCGCTTTTCGGCGAAAAGGCAATGCCGGAGATCGTTGCAATGCTCAGGCGCAGGCAGTATGTTGTCAACGGTCATCTTGACAACGCGGACTACGTTTTTGCGGATAATACCGTTACTGTAAACGTCAACGGAGCAGGGTACGGTACTCTGAAAAAAGCCGGAGTAGAAGCAGAACTTGAAAAGCTGATACGGGAGATTTTTTCTGTAAATATTAAGGTGATTTTGTCCGAGGGCAGTTTTCAGTCCGCGGAGGACGACTATGCCGAAAGAATGGCGCAGATCATTTCGTCCATGCCCGCGCCGCAGGAGGCTCCGCCCGAAGAGGGATATCCGGACGTCAGGAACGCTGCGCCTGTTCCAAAAGAACCTGTTATTACCATTGATTTCAAGGATCTGCCTATCCTTAAAGAGGGTGCAAAACTTATCAAGGGCAGAACTATAGATTCTCCTGTTATTAACATTTCCGACATAAACAGCAAGATGAGCAATATCACCGTATGGGGAGACGTGTTTGACTATTCCGAAAAGGAGATACGCACCAAAAACGGTGAGAAACGTGTTGTGTCCATGAGCATAACCGACTACACAAGCTCTATTTCGATAAAAAGCTTTGAGAACAAGGAGGACGAAAACGTTCTTGCCGCATTCAAAAAAGGCGGTACTGTTCTGCTTAAAGGAAAAGCCGACTTTGACACATTTGACAATGAGTTCGTGATCAAAGCCAACGATATCATGCAGGTTGGTAAAACAGAGCGCAAGGATACTGCTGAGGAAAAGCGTGTGGAGCTTCATCTGCACACAAATATGTCCGCTATGGACGCGGTAACTCCCGCATCGAAGCTGATCGAAAGGGCGTATTCATGGGGACATACCGCTATGGCGATCACCGACCACGGTGTTGCGCAGGCGTTTCCAGAGGCTGCTTCCGCTGCGGCAAAGATACGCAAGAACGGCGGGGAGTTCAAGGTTATCTACGGCTGCGAGGCGTATTCGGTAAACGACAGGACAAATGCGGTAAACGTGTTCAAGGACGTCTCCCTGAACGGCGAAGTAATTGTTTTTGATATAGAGACCACCGGTTTCAGCGCGCAGGCGGACAGAATAATTGAGATAGGCGCGGTAAGGGTAAATGGTCTGGAGATAGAGGATACCTTTCAGACATTTGTCAATCCGGACAGGAATATCCCTGCGCGCATAACCGAACTGACGAGCATTACCGACGATATGGTAAAGGGGGCGCCGTCTCAGGAGGAAGCGATAAAAAAATTCATAGAATTCTGCGGACAAGCTCCTGTGCTTATTGCCCATAACGCAAGCTTTGACTGTTCCTTTATAAACGCAGGCTGCGAACGGTACGGAATTGATTTCAGCTTTTCCACCATTGATACCGTTAAGATGAGCAGAAGTATGCTTCCGCACCTTAAAAAGCACAAGCTTGATTACGTTGCAAAGGACTTGGGACTGGGAGATTTCAACCATCACCGCGCGGACGATGATGCCAAAATGCTTGCACGTATTTACATTATCCTTATCGGCAGGCTTATCGAGGAGCATAAAATAACCAATATCAGCGAGATAAACAAGTGTGTGCTTAACGTGGACCCCCGTTCGCTAAGAACTTATCACCAGATCATTCTTGTTAAGAATGCAATAGGTCTGAAAAATCTCTATAAGCTGATATCTTACGGCAACATCAAATACTTCAAGCGTAATCCGCGTATACCTATTTCCGAGCTTATGGCTCACCGCGACGGACTTATCGTGGGCAGCGCCTGTGAAGCGGGAGAGGTTTTTTCCGCGGTAAAAGACGGTCACTCATGGGAAAGCATTAAGGAGACCGCACGCTTTTACGATTATCTGGAAATACAGCCTATCGCAAACAACGCCTTTCTTATCCGCGACGAGGAGTACCCAAATATTACTTCGGAGGAGGACTTGCGCGATCTTAACAGAAAGATCATTCAGCTTGGCGAGGAGCTGAATATTCCTGTTGTGGCGACCTGCGACGTTCACTTCATGGACAAGGCTGACGGAATTTTCAGAAAAATACTTACATATCAGAAGTTCAAGGACGCTGAAAATCAGGCTCCGCTGTATCTGCGCACCACCGATGAAATGCTGGATGAATTTTCCTATCTGGGCGAGGAAAAGGCTTACGAGGTAGTCGTAACGAATACCAACAAGATCGCGGATATGGTAAGTCCCGACGTTGTGCCTATCCCGCCGGGAACGTTCACTCCCGAAATTCCGGGCGCGGAGGAGGACTTGGAGCGCATTTCTTGGGAACGCTGCAAATCAATATACGGCGACCCTGTTCCCGAACTTGTTGCAAAGCGTCTTGACCGTGAGCTTACATCTATCATAAAGCACGGCTTTGCGGTACTCTATATGATTGCCCAGAAGCTTGTTGCAAACTCAAATGAGCACGGCTATCAGGTGGGTTCCCGTGGTTCGGTAGGTTCGTCTTTTGTAGCTTCAATGGCTGGTATATCCGAGGTAAACCCGCTTCCGCCCCACTATGTCTGCCCCAACTGCAAGCACAGCATTTTTATTACGGACGGTTCCGTAGGTTCGGGTTACGATCTGCCGCCGAAAAACTGTGAGAAGTGCGGTACTCCCTATAACCGCGACGGACACGACATTCCCTTTGAAACGTTTTTGGGATTTGACGGAGACAAAGCCCCCGATATCGACCTTAACTTTTCGGGCGAATATCAGACCTTTGCCCACAAGTACACCGAGGAGCTGTTCGGCAAGGACAACGTTTTCAAGGCGGGAACTATCGGCACGGTCGCAGACAAGACCGCTTACGGATATGTTAAGCATTATCTTGACGAAAAGGGAGAGGTAGCTTCAAAAGCGGAGGTAAACCGTCTTACTATCGGCTGTACCGGTGTTAAACGCACCACCGGTCAGCACCCGGGAGGAATGGTTGTTGTTCCGTCCAAGTTTGAGGTTTACGACTTTACGCCTGTTCAGCACCCTGCCGAAGACCCAAATTCCATTTTTACGACCACTCACTTTGATTTCCATTCGCTTCACGACACCATTCTGAAGCTTGACGAGCTGGGACACGACGTTCCCACGCTCTATAAGCATCTTGAGGACATGACGGGAAGAAAAACGGGAGATATTTTCCCAGGAGACGAAAAGGTTATAAGCCTGTGTACCTCAACCGAGGCTCTGGGCGTAAAGCCTGAGGATATTGACTGCGAGACGGGAACGCTGGCGATCCCCGAAATGGGTACACCATTTGTACGCGGAATGCTTATCGAAGCGAAGCCGAAAAACTTCTCCGACCTTTTGCAGATATCGGGACTTTCCCACGGTACAGACGTTTGGCTGTGCAACGCGCAGGAGCTTATCAAGGAAGAAATATGCACTATTTCCGACGTTATCGGAACCCGTGACAGTATCATGACATATCTTATCTATCACGGACTTGACCCCAAGCTGTCCTTTAAAATAATGGAAATCACCCGTAAGGGAAACGCTCCCAAGCTTCTGACGGACGAAATGAAGCAGGATATGCTTGCTCACGACGTTCCTCAGTGGTACATAGACAGCTGTCTGAAAATCAAGTATATGTTCCCGAAGGCTCACGCGGCGGCGTATGTTACGGCGGCGATGAAGCTTGGTTGGTACAAGGTTTACGAGCCTTTGGCGTTCTATGCGACCATATTCACGGTTCGCGGAGAGGATTTCGACGCTGAGACCGCCGTGCAGGGCAGGGAAGCGGTCAAGTTCAAGATATCGGAGCTTCGGAACAAGGGCAACGAGCGTACCGCAAAGGAATCCGCCACATACGATATGCTGATGATCGTGAACGAAATGATGGCGCGGGGATTTGAATTCCTGCCGATCGACGTTTACAAGTCGGACGCGGCAAAATACAAAATCGAGGACGGAAAGCTCAGACTGCCGTTCTGCTCCGCAAAGGGCGTGGGCGTAAATGCGGCAAAGGCTATCTACGACGCAGTTCAGGAGGGCGACCTGCTTTCTATAGACGAGCTTCAGGAGCGCAGCGGAGCGACAAAATCCGTTATTGAAACTCTTGAAAGTATCGGCGCGCTGGACGCTTTGCCCAAGTCAAACCAGATATCGCTGTTCTGACTTAAAAAATTTCTGAAATACTATTGACAACTGTCAGATAATGTGATATCATAATACCAAAGTACTAAAGTATCACTTTACTAAGATAAAAGGAGATAACAAATGAACAGATACGACCTGATAACTCCCGAGGGTACAAGCGATCTGCTTTTTGAGGACTGCGCAATGCGCCGCAGCCTTGAGGAAAAGCTTTCGGGAATTTTCAAATCAAAGGGCTACTGCGAGATCGTGACCCCGGGACTTGAATTTTTTGACGTGTTCAATCTTAATTCAAGGTACTTCCCCCAGGAGAGTATGTATAAGCTTTCGGACAACAAGGGACGTCTGCTTGTAGTTCGTCCAGACTCGACCATGCCGATAGCAAGAGTTGCGGCAACAAGACTAAGGGATGCGGAGCTTCCGCTGAGACTTTATTACCGTCAGAACGTTTACCGCAATAAGCCTGTTATGCGCGGCAGAAGCGACGAGATACACCAGATGGGAATAGAGCTTATCGGTTCGGATTCAAAAAGAGCCGATCTTGAAGTCATTTCAAGTGCAATAGAAGTGCTTGCTTCCTTTGAAAACGAGGACTTCCGCTTTGAGCTGGGAGACATCGGATTCTTCCGCGAGCTTGTGAACAAGCTTGACGCGGATACCGCCGCAAAGGAGGAAATTCGCAGTCTTATTGAGGTAAAGAATTATCCCGCTCTGAACGATCTGCTTGACAGTATTGGTGACAACGACGTTACAAAGGCTCTGAAACAGCTGCCACGGCTTTTCGGCGGCGAGGAGGTCTTTGACAAGGCGGCGGAGCTTTACAACGACGAAAAGATCGGAAGCGTTATTTCGGGTCTGAGAGACCTGTACAACCGTCTGATAGAGCTTGGTTATGGAGGAAAAATTACCATTGATCTGGGAATTGTCAACAAGCTTGACTACTACACAGGCGTTGTTATGAAAGGCTATTTGCAGGGCTACGGAGATGCAGTCCTTTCGGGAGGACGCTATAACAAGCTTCTTGCCGAGTTCGGATACGATGTTCCCGCAACGGGATTTGCGGTAAATGTGGACGCTGTCGCAAAGGTCATGAAGCAGTCTCATACATACTCCGCTCCCGTACCGGACGTTATAGTTTACGGCGCGGACGGCTTTGTCATGGAAGCGATAAAGTACGCGAACGATCTTCGCGGCAAAGGCTTGGTCGTTGAAAATTCGGTTTTTGATTCCTATGATGAGACTAAAGCTTACGCCGCCAAAAAGGGAATTGCCAGAACGGTTCACATAGCTGAGACCGTTACAGAAGAAAATATTAACGGAGGACGCTTAAATGGATAATGAGAAAAGACCTCTGAGAATTGCTCTGACAAAGGGCAGACTTGAAAAGGATACTGTCGGACTGCTTGAAAAGATAGGCTACGACTGCACGGCTGTCCGCGAAAAGGGAAGAAAGCTTATCCTGCCTGTGGGAGACTCGATAGAAGTGGTTCTTGCAAAGGCTGCGGACGTTATTACATATGTTGAGCACGGCGTTTGCGACATGGGCGTTGTGGGCAAGGATACTATTATGGAAATGAGCGGCAAGTTCTTTGAGCTTGTGGACTTGGGCTTCGGCAGGTGCAAATTTGCTCTTGCTGGAAAGAAAGGCGTGGACTTCTATCAGGGCTACGGCGTAAAGACTATCGCTACAAAATATCCCAATGTTTCCCGCTCATTTTTTGAAAAAAAGGGTATGGACGTGGATATAGTAAAAATAGAGGGAAGCGTGGAGCTTGCTCCGCTGCTTAATCTGTCGGACGCTATCGTGGATATTGTGGAGACAGGTACAACTTTGAAAGAAAACGGTCTTGAGGTGTTTGAGGACATTGCTCCTATCTCTGCGAGACTTATTGTGAATACGGTCAGCCTGAAGCTTCGGCAGAATGAAATTGAGAACCTCATAAAGCTTATTGAAGAAAATCTTTAAGGGGGACAATATGAAAAAGAAAACATTTGCGTTTGCTGCTGCATATTGTTTGGCTTTAGCGGCTTGTTCGCCGAACGGCAGTAATGACATTACTGATATAACAACGGTTACAGAGACAAGCGCAGAGGAGATAACGACATTTTATGAAACAAGTTCGGAAGAAAATACAGTCGTTCAGACCGAGGAGCTTGTAACCATAGCGGGTGTGGAGTATTCGACCTTGCTTACGGAGCTTGATTTGTCACATTCTTTTTTGACGAAGCTGACAAGTGACGATATAAAGCCAATCGAAAAGCTTAAAAATCTTACCGTTCTGAATTTGGAGAAAAATGAGATCAGTGATTTGGTCTCTCTTTCAGGGCTTGTAAATCTTACCGATTTGAATTTGGTAGATAATAAAATAAGTGATATAAACCCGCTGGCAGGGCTGACAAACCTTACAAA
>CAMWVO010000046.1 GCA_947177695.1 uncultured Clostridia bacterium | reverse complement strand
TTTTTGAGTCGGCGGCTTCGCCGCCGAAGTACTACGACAGTTAGTGCGATAAATCAAAATTTATACTTTTTCTACCAACCAATGAGAGAATATGAAATACGCCAATACGTTAAAAAAACGAGGGACAAGTCCGCATCGGACAGTCCCTCGCTTTTTTATTTAAAATTTTATTCTGCATCCTGCAAAGCGTCGTAGCCGCTTTCGCCTGTTCTTACTCTTACAACGTCCTCAACGTCGGTAACGAATATCTTGCCGTCGCCGATATGTCCCGTGTAGAGAGCCTTTCTCGCCGCTTCGACCACCGTCTCAACGGGAACTTTCGATACCACCACTTCTACCTTTACCTTCGGCAGAAGCGTTGCCTCAACGGGTACGCCGCGGTATCTTTCTCCCGCACCCTTCTGAGTTCCGCAGCCGAGAACCTGCGTTACCGTAAAGCCTGTTACACCGACGCTGCTGAGTTCGTGTTTGAGATCCTCAAATTTGTTCTGCTTGCACACAACGGAAATTCTTGTGTACTTGTTTTTCTCTGTACTGCTGCGCTCGATGTGAGGTCTTTCTGAAACGGTAAGCTCCGACGCGGGAGCAGCCGCCGTTTCCTCCGTTGTTTCGCCTGTGAATACCGAGATCGCGTTTGTGTTGAGTACGGGCATAAAGTCCGCATAGGAGGACGCCAAGCCGTGCTCCGTAACGTCCAGACCGCGGGTTTCCTCCTCAACGGAAGCGCGGAGACCTATGGTATTTTTGATAACAAAGAAAGTGATCGTGATAGTAACAGCCGTCCAAGCCGCAACGGACAGTACCGCAAGACACTGCAAGCCCAGCTGGTGGAATCCGCCGCCGTAGAAAAGTCCGTTTATCTCGCTGTCGGGAGCGGTTTTGGTTGCGAAAAGTCCCACCGCAAGAGTACCCCAGATGCCGTTCATCATATGTACCGCAACTGCGCCCACAGGGTCGTCGATGTACAGAACGTTGTCAAGAAGCCATACGCCGAATACTACTAAAAGTCCCGAAACAACGCCCACCATTGCAGAGCCGAAGCAGTCCATTACGTCACAGCCTGCGGTGATACCCACAAGTCCCGCAAGTGAAGCGTTAAGACACATTGAAACGTCGGGCTTGCCGTATTTGAGCCATGTAAAGATCATGCAGACAAGAGTTGCAACCGCGGGAGCTACCGTTGTCGTAAGGAATATCGAACCAAGCTGCGGAAGCGAAGTTGCAGCCGCGCCGTTAAAGCCGTACCAGCCGAACCAAAGGATAAAGCAGCCAAGCGCGCCCAGTGTCAGGGAGTGTCCGGGGATAGCGTTTACCTTTGTGACCTTGCCTGTTTTCTTGTCGGTAACAAACTTGCCGATACGTGGTCCGAGGATTTTTGCGCCGATAATTGCGGAAATACCGCCTACCATATGGATAGCGCAGGAGCCTGCAAAATCGTGGAAGCCAAGCTGCGAAAGCCAGCCGCCGCCCCAGATCCAGTGTGCTTCAATGGGGTATATCAGCGCGCTTATAACACCCGAATACACGCAGTAGGAAAGGAATTTTGTCCTTTCAGCCATTGCACCCGAAACGATAGTCGCCGTGGTCGCGCAGAAAACCATGTTGAAAACGAAGCCCGACCAGTCGAAATTTTCGTATGCGGTAAAAATGTCAAACCCCGGTTTGCCGATAAGACCTAAAACGTCCTCGCCGAAAAGCAGTCCGAAGCCGATAAGAATGAACATCGGCACGCCGATACAGAAGTCCATCAGGTTTTTCATAATGATGTTCGCGGCGTTTTTCGCGCGGGTGAAGCCTGTTTCCACCATTGCGAAGCCCGCCTGCATAAAGAATACAAAAGCCGCGCCGATCAGGAACCATACCGCGAAAACCTCGCTGCTGACCGCGCTCGAAATCGTGTCAAGAATATTTGCGTCCATGTTGAATCCCTCCTAAAATTTGCAGAAAATAAAAACAGCGGCGTGTAGGAGGCTGCCCCATTGCAGCGTACCTACAGCGCCGTTGCTGTTTTCTATGGTTTTATTATATATCTTACGCGGGAATTTGTCAAGGCTTTTTTCAAAGTTTATGCAATTTTAAGACTATTGTCCTGCATATTTATATTATTTTAGCTACTTTAGTCAAATAATATTGCAAGTTTATGTACAGTAAATTGCAATATTATAATTTTAAGAATAAAATGAAAGCGTCCGCGGCGATTTTGCGGACACTTTTATTTTGCAATATCAAGTTATCAATCTTGCATTTTGGAAGTCTTATACGGGAAATCCACCCTCGGCGCGGATCCTGTCCATAAGCTTCATTACGCCCAGTGTGTCGGACAGCGGGTTCAGCTTGCTTTCCTTTCTGTTCTCCCCGAGACACCTCTGCGCCTCCATAATTTCGTACTCGTAGCCGTTGCACAGGTGCGGCGTGATGCTTTCCTCCGCAAGCTTGTTGTTTTTATCGTACAGACGAACGGTGTCGGTGCAGAAGTACCAAGGGTCGAAAGCTATCCTGCCCACTGTGCCAACGATGACGGCGCGGTTGTCGTTCTCGATATCGAAGCCCGCAACCATGCTTGCATAGGCGTTTTCGTACTTCAGAATGACTGCTTCGTCCATGTCAACGCCGTGACCGACGTTTACCTCCGCCGCGATACGGTTCGGCTCATAGCCGAGAAAAGCCGTTATCAGGGTCAGAGGGTACACGCCCAAGTCCAGAAGCGCGCCGCCGCCCAAGTCCGCGCGGAAAAGCCTGTCCGCGGGGTCGTATTCCACGGGATTGGAAAAATCCGCCCGAATTGCTTTGATATCGCCGATTTTTCCCGCCGCAAACCATTCCCGCGCTTTCAGGAACGAGGGCAGACACTTAGTCCACATGGCTTCCATGAAAAAGAGATTTTTCTCCCGCGCAATCGAAATAAGCTCCTCAAGCTGCGCGGAATCCACAGTAATGCTTTTCTCGCAAAGCACGTTCTTGCCATGCTCGAAGCAAAGCTTAACGTTCTCATAGTGGCAGCTCATGGGGGACGCAACGTACACGATATCAATGGCGGGATCGGCGGCAAGCTCCTCATAGCTGCCGTAAGACTTCTCCGCGCCGTAAAGCTTTCCGAACTCGGCGGCTTTTTCCGCAGACCTTGAAGCGCAGGCATAAAGCTTTGCGTCGGAGACGGACAGAACCGCTTTCGCGAAGGTGTGGGCGATCTTGCCTGTTGCCATTATTCCCCAGTTTGTTATGGTTGACATATTAATATCTCCTTTATTCCTGTAATTTCAAAAAATCATCGTAAATAGCTTTTTTGCCTCTGTAGTAAGCAACCAGCGCAGCCTCGATTTTTTCAATATAGTCGTTGTAATTTGCAGGAAAATCGTCTATTCTTGAAAGATCATCAGGGTCGAAATGATATATTATTGCCCTAAGCAAATATTGATACGAGTTGTTTATCTGCATTGTCAGATCGGAACCGCTTTTTTCCGTTCCCGCAAGAACAGCGATACTGTCGCAAAATTCCCGGAATTTTTCTTCCGAAAAGCGGCTTTTTTCATGGAGCAAAAAAATAAAGCTGTTTTCATTGCACATATAATTATCAAAAATAATTTTCCGAGCCTTTTCCGTATCCATATCATATCTCCCGAAAATTCTGTTTAATGTACTCAAAATAACCCCTTTTCACCACAGCATCGGGATTTCTCTTATACCACTCATACTCCTCACGGATACCCTCATCAAGCGGTTTTACATCGGGCATAAGCTTCAGCATTCGCGAAACGTCCAGACGATAGTCCATATCGTAAAAGCAGAAATAATTCCGCGCAAAGCAGTCTTTCGGAGCGACCTTTAGTTCGGGGACTTTGCCCGCCGCTTCAAAGCACAGCCGCACCCATTCCTCGACGGTTACGATATCGGGATTTCCCACATTGAAAATTTTTTCGGAGGGTCTGACGGTGCAGAGAATTTCGATAAAGCGGCACAAGTCGGAAACGTCAAAAAATTGCAGGGGCAAGTCCTTTCGCGGGACGTAAACGGGCTGTCCACGGTCGGCGCAGTCAAAAATATAGGGCGCGCGATAGAGATTTTCGTGCCTGCCGTAAAG
Organism: uncultured Clostridia bacterium; assembly: GCA_947177695.1. Taxonomy (GTDB): domain Bacteria; phylum Bacillota; class Clostridia; order Oscillospirales; family Ruminococcaceae; genus RGIG8773. The sequence continues at coordinate 5,073 of CAMWVO010000046.1, read as the reverse complement.
GTACGGCGGACACACCATGTAGGCGTTTCCCACGTTTTCAAGCAGGAAATTTTCCGCGTCCAGCTTGTTTGTGCCGTAGTCGCCCCAGACGGAATTTCTGCCGCACTTCTGCTCCTCGTTGAAAGGCAGGGGCAGCGTTTCGGGATAGACCGCTCCCGAACTTATGAAAACATAGCAGCCGAAGTCCCCAAGCGCGGAGACAAGACTTTCCGTGTCTGCACGTGTGTACGCCGACACGTCTATCACAAGGTCGAAAGCTTTGTCTTTGAGCTTGTCCCCCAAAGCGTGCCTGTCGCATATTATCGGGATAACTCCCTCGGGCTGAGGACGGTTTCCCCTATTCAGGACAAAAACATTATCGCCCTTTGCGGCAAAATATTCAGCGGTAAAACGGCTGACAAAAACCGTTCCGCCTGTTACAAGAATGTTCCTCATATTGTCTTATCTGCCTTTCTCTCCCATGGATTTTCCTCGGGAGGCTTGCTCCATATGCCAAGATCGGGCGAAAGGAATTTATGCTCTCCAAGCCATACTTGAACCTGCTCCTCCACCCAGTCGCAGGCGGCGTGATAGCCCTCGCGGGTGATGTCGAACTCGGCTTCCGACACAAGCTCGGACTTCTCGAAGCAGTTTATGCCGTACCATATCTGGGCAAGAAGCTTTTCCTTTGGCGTAAAGCGGAAGTTGAAGTCGTCCTGCTTTGTGCCGCGCTTGTTGCCGCTGTATTTCCCGCCCATTTCAAAATATTCAAATTCGGGTATTTTAAAGGCTTTTTCCATAATATCATTCCTTATATAGTTACTGTACAAATTATACCATATCTGAAAGAATTGTTCAAGCCAAGACAGGAGCGAAAAACAAATATTTTTATAAATTAACAAATAAACTATTGGCAAAAGCGGCAGAATGTGCTATACTGTATGTATTATCTTTGTCAGGGGGAATTTTTCCATGTTATCGGATATCGAAATCGCGCAGCAGGCAAAAATGCTCAAAATAGGCAGAATAGCGGAAAATCTCGGCATTTCTGAGGACGACATCGAGCCTTACGGTCACTATAAGGCTAAGCTCTCGGAAGCACTTTACACAAAAACCGCTTCAAATCCCGACGGCAAGCTGATCCTCGTTACCGCCATAAACCCCACCCCCGCAGGCGAGGGAAAGACCACCATGTCGGTAGGTCTTGCGGAAGCTATGGCTAAGATCGGCAAAAACGCGGTGCTGGCTCTCCGCGAACCGTCTCTCGGTCCCGTGTTCGGAATAAAGGGCGGTGCGGCAGGCGGCGGCTACGCGCAGGTAGTCCCCATGGAGGACATCAACCTCCACTTTACAGGCGATATGCACGCTATCACAGCGGCAAACAACCTCCTTTGCGCTCTGCTTGACAACCATATGCAGCAGGGCAACGCTCTCGGTATCGACCAGCGCAGGATCATGATAGACCGCTGTCTCGATATGAACGACCGCGCTCTCAGAAACGTTGTCGTAGGTCTTGGCGGAAAGGTCAACGGCGTACCCCGTCAGGACGGTTTCAGAATTACCGTTGCTTCCGAAGTAATGGCTATCCTGTGTCTTGCCTCCGACCTTACCGACCTGAAAGAGCGTCTGGGACGTATCCTCGTTGCCTACACATTTGACGGAAATCCCGTCTACGCCCGCGACTTGGGCGCGCACGGCGCAATGACCGCTCTCTTAAAGGACGCTTTAAAGCCTAACCTTGTTCAGACCTTGGAAAATACCCCTGCTATCATGCACGGAGGTCCTTTCGCGAATATTGCTCACGGCTGCAACTCTGTAAGAGCGACAAAGCTTGCTTTGAAGCTTGGAGACTACTGCATAACCGAAGCGGGCTTCGGCGCTGATCTTGGCGCGGAGAAATTCTTTGATATCAAGTGCCGTTTTGCGGGTCTCAAGCCGTCCTGTACGGTTCTGGTTGCGACTATCAGAGCGTTGAAGTACAACGGCGGCGTGCCTAAGGCGGAGCTTACCTCCGAAAACGTGGAGGCTCTGAAAAAGGGCATTGTAAATCTTAAAACACATATCGAGAATATACACAAGTTCGGCGTGCCCGTTGTTGTGGCGATAAACCGTTTCCATACTGATACCGAGGCTGAGATCGCGGTAATAAAGGATTTCTGCTCTGAAATGGGCGTGGAAGTTTCCCTTGCGGAGATCTTTGCAAAGGGCGGCGAGGGCGGTACAGACCTTGCGGAAAAGGTATGCGCCACAATTGAAAAGTGCGAGGGCTGTCAGACGAATTTCAAGCCGATCTACGACGAAAAGCTGCCTATCAAGGAAAAGCTGGCTATAATTGCAAAGGAAATCTACCGCGCGGACGGCGTGCAGTACACAAGTCAGGCTGAAAAGGCTATCAAGGAAATCGAGGGACTTGGCTACGGCAGTATCCCCGTGTGCGTTGCAAAGACCCAGTATTCCCTTTCGGACGACCCCGCAAAGCTGGGCAAGCCCGAAAACTTCGTGATAACGGTTCGCGACGTAAAGCTTTCCGCGGGCTCTGGATTTGTAGTTGCTCTCACAGGAGATATCATGGTAATGCCGGGACTTCCCAAGGCTCCCGCGGCGTTAAAGATCGACTGTGACAACGACGGAAATATTTCCGGACTTTTCTGATAACGGCAAAATAAGATAATGCTTAAACGTAACGGGCGCTAAGGTCTGCGCCCGTTTGCTTTTCAGAGGTTTTTATGGACATTCATCTCAGCTGCACCGAAAAAGGCTATGGCGAGCCGCTTGTGCTTCTCCACGGCAACGGCGAAAACGGCGGATATTTTGCACATCAGCTTGAATATTTTTCAAAGCGGCTCAGGGTAATTGCGGTTGACACACGGGGTCACGGAAAGTCTCCCCGCGGGGACAAGCCCTTTACCATTGTGCAGTTTGCAGAGGATCTGCTGAATTTTCTCGACGAGCATAACATTGAAAAGCCCGATATTTTAGGATTTTCCGACGGTGCGAACATTGCGCTGACCTTTGCGCTGAAGCACCCCGAAAGAGTTGCGCGGCTTATTCTCAACAGCGGAAATCTTTCTCCCGACGGTGTGAAGCGGCGTATACAGATACCCATTGAGATAGGGTATAAAATTGCCTCGAAATTTGCGGAGAAAAGTCCCGGGGCAAAGAAAAACGCGGAGCTTTTAGGGCTTATGGTGAACGAGCCGAATATTTCCCCAGACGAGCTTTCGGCGATCAAGGCGAAAACCCTTGTTATCGCGGGTACGCGGGATATGATAAAGGACAGTCACACAGAGCTTATCGGCGAAAGCATACCAAATGCACGTACGGTCAAAATCAAGGGAAATCATTTTATTGCAAATAAAAATCCCGAAGAATTCAACCGTGCCGTTGAGGAATTTTTGGAAGAAAAATAATTTTTTAATTTTATATGCGCAGTTCATTTGTACCTTCCTGCGCAAAAAATACCTGCGGTATTAAAAAACACCTGCGGTATTTTTGAATCAAAACCGGGACTGCATATTTCTTTTTATGGGTGCAGTCTGACTGCGCCCATTTTTATTGGAGGATTTTTATGTACATATTAAAAACCGAAGCCGCTTTCGACAGCGCGCATTTTCTGAGCGGCTACAAGGGGAAATGCGCCAATCTGCACGGTCACAGGTGGGTGATCTCGGCGGAAATAGCCTCCGAAAAGCTTGTCGCTTCGGGACAGCTACGCGGCATGGTAACGGATTTCGGCGACATCAAGCGGGATTTAAAAAATCTTGCGGACGAGTTCGACCACGCGTTTATTTATGAAAAGGGAACATTAAAAAGTGCAACGGTTGCCGCACTAAATGAGGAAAATTTCCGTCTCATTGAAGTGGATTTCCGTCCCACGGCGGAAAATTTTGCGGAGTATTTTTATAACCGACTTTCCGAAATGGGCTACAACGTCAGCAGTGTGACGGTTTACGAAACGCCCAATAATTCCGCCACATTTATGGATTGAGGAGAAAAATTATGCACACATACAAAATTGCCGAAATGTTTTCCAGCATTAACGGAGAGGGTACTCATGCGGGACAGCTTGCGTTTTTTATACGGTTCACGGGCTGCAATCTTAACTGCTCCTACTGCGACACGAAATGGGCGAACGAACCGAGCGCTCCTTACACCGAAATGACGGCGGAGGAAATTCTGTCCGAGGTAAAAAAAAGCGGCATAAAAAATGTTACGGTAACGGGGGGCGAACCGCTTATTCAGCAGGAAATTATACCTTTGCTTGAAACGCTCTGCGGGGACGGTCGCTACGTTGAGATAGAGACAAACGGTTCTGCGGACGTTTCCGAGGTTGTGAAAATAAAGTGTGAACGTCCCGCTCTAACAATGGATTACAAGCTTCCCACAAGCGGCATGGAGAGCCGTATGCTTACCGAGAATTTTGCTGTCCTTGAAAAAAAGGACACCGTAAAATTTGTTGCGGGAAGCCGTGCCGATCTGGAACGCGCTCTTGAAATTATTAGGGAATTTCGGCTTATCGAAAAATGTTCGGTTTATATCAGTCCCGTTTTCGGGGAAATCGAGCCTGCGGAAATTGTGAATTTTATGCTTGCCAATAAGCTGAACGGGGTCAATGTTCAGCTTCAAATGCACAAGTTTATCTGGGATCCGAATATGAGAGGGGTTTGATTTTTATGCGTAAGAAAATTATTTTGGGTATTGTTATTTTGGTTGTTTTAGCGGCGGCAATTGTTGGTGCTGTTTATTTTAATAAAAATTATGCGATAGTTAAAGTTGAATATGGGGCAATATTTGTTCATACTGATGCTGCAAGAATTTTGCGTATAGGCTTTGAGGATTGGGACGAAACAGTAAAGTGTACGTCAGGTTTAAAAAAGCTGACAAAGCTTGAAAAATTGCAGCTTAGAGCAGAGGAAAATATGGATTTAAAATATCTTTCGGAAATGAAAGATTTGAACGAACTTACGATTTTTTATTTTGACGGTTACTGTGGACGGCTTGACACATTGCCCGATTTGCCGAATATAAAATATCTTAGATTAATTGGAGATGTTGAGCATAAAAATATTTTCACTTTTTCTGATAATATAGAAT
>CAMWVO010000045.1 GCA_947177695.1 uncultured Clostridia bacterium | reverse complement strand
CGGTAAAGTTTATCGTAGAAAATATCGGCGATAAGAAAATAAGCTTCCAGACTCGCCGTGTTTACGCAGTATGGAGTGACGGATGGACGTCTCCGCAGATTGAAAGATATTACAATTACAATAACGGCTTTTGGAACGGCGCGCACGTCCCTGTCGGAGAACAGATCAGCTTTTCCGTCAAATACTACGTATCGGAGGAAACCGAGATAGATCACTTTGCCTATAATGTCTACGGCGTCTACGGCGTACTTTTCGAGGATCTGTGCGAATACTGACGGCAGGTAAGGAGGGTTTTGCTTGAACGAGGAATATGATGTAATAGATTTTGATTTCCCCGACTATGAGGAAGAATATCCTGCCATTCCCGATATTAAGGTCGTGCCTGTGGATATGGACGACGCCTACCAAAGAAACATTGAGCTGGCAAAGCCGCTTTCTTCCGACAGCGCCGAACCAGCTGAAAAGGCAAAGCCGATACCCCGAAAGAAAAAAGCCCCGAAGCCGCGGGTCTTGAAAAAAGTAACCGCAGCGGCGGCAGCTTATGCGGCGGCTCTTATAGGGATCGTGGCTGTGGTATTCATTGCAAACGTCCGAAAGCCCGAGGAGATCGAAGGCATTAATAATTTATCAATAAGAACCGATTATGAGGAATGCGCCGAATTTGAACAGCGGCTTGAAGACATTACCTTTTATACCGATAAGGACGGTCAGCGGCATTACCATGTGACGATTGGCTTCACAATGAAAAATATTGCGGACGACCCCGTGATCTTTTTCCCGAAGCTGTTGAGTGTGTATTTGGACGATGACAGCTCCAGAGGAGCGCCTGTAGCGACGGAGGGAACACGGGATTTTGACGGCGGTGTGTTTGTGGTTATAAACGACCAAAAGGATTTTACCGTTACATACAGTCTTGACGGGAACGAGGTCTCGCAGATAAGCTATTTTGGATACAGTGTGCCGTACCGCTACAGAATAGACATAGACAGCGAAATAAAAGAGGAGATCGCGGCTTTTCTTTCGGTCGAAGCGCCGGAGGATATCATACTAATGTCCAATTAAAAAGTGTACAAAAAATCAAGCAAAAATTTGCATATATGATTTTTGCGCAGATTTTTTGTCTACACTTTTATTGGAAATTAGGATTAGCTAAGCGCGGTAATATCCTCAATGGTAAGCATGGGCTGAACCGCCTTGTTTATCGAATAGGCAAGCAGCTTTGCGGTACGGTCGATAAGCTGGTCAACGTCACGGGGAGTTACCATCATGTTGGGCAGATGCTTGTCGGGAGGATTTCCCGTGATGTTCTCCACAATGGTGTGCATGTCCACTACCGTAGGCACGCCTATGGCAATAACGGGAACTCCCACAGTTGCTTCGGAAAGCTCCTTGCGGCGGTTCTGGACGCCCGAACCGGGGGAAATTCCAGTATCGGTAAGCTGTATGGTGGTGCCGAGACGGGAAACGTCCGAGCAGGCAAGAGCGTCGATAACTATTACACAGTCGGGCTTTGCAACCTCGCATATGGACTTGATTATCTCCGCGGCTTCGATACCCGTCTGACCCAGTACTCCGGGGGCTATCGCCGAAACCCGGTTGAGCTGTCTTAACTCGTGTCCGTCGGGGAGCACGTCCCGCAAATGGCGGGTTGCGATTATGCGCGAGACTACAAGCGGTCCGAGAGCGTCGGGAGTGATGTCAGAGTTTCCCAGACCTGCCACAAGTGCGGTCTTTCGGTCGCTTCCCTTGAGAGCGGTTATCTCGGCGGCTATGTTCTCGACCTGCTCGTCGAAGTCCTGAGGACTTGCCGAAAGCCTGTCCGTTTCGACGGTAATGTACCGTCCGCGGCTTTTGCCTATGCGTATTCCCGCGACTTCGTCGGTAACGATTATTTCCGTCACCGAGCAGGCGGAGCTTTTGCGAAGCTTGCGCTTTATTCCTTTCGGCAGATTTTTAGCGTCCTCGTCGATCATTTCAACGGCAAGGTCTGTTCTTACTGACATAATTATCAATCCTTTCGGTTTTTATAGCAATATTTAAACGCATGAGAAACATAATAACGCGGCAAAACGAAAAGTCCCAAAATGCAGCTGGTCGAGCTGAGCCCAGCTCGCGAAGTCCAGAGGCGGAGCCTTTGGTCGCCGTCCGCAGACGGCGAAATCCCCTCTTGCGCCCGCAGGCGCATATCGTTCAAAACGGAGCAGGAGGTGAGGAACGCGAAAGCGTTCCGAGGAGGGGCGAACACGACCGCCCCTCCTTGTAGCGGTGCGCAGCACAGTGACCCTTGGAAACAGTCCTCTGCTGAAAGCAGAATGTGGACATGTTTCCAACGAACAAATACTTTGCTGAGGTTAAACAATCTCTGTCTATATTCCCCGCAGTAACACAACCGTCCTCAAAATTAGTCATAATAACCAAAAACCCGCAGAAAAATTTTTTACAATTTTTCATGCTGCCTATTGAAAAAAATCCAAAAAAATGTTAATATTACTATTAGGCGTTTTCGGATAACGGCGAGGGTTAAGGCAGTCGTACTGTCAAGCTTTACGCGAAATTCCGTCAAGAGCCGCAAATAACGTCATCACACCTGCTGCAAAGCCGTCCGTGTCAGGCTTCCGCGGCGGTTCGTGCCATGTCGGTACAGAAGCTTGTTTCCGTCTCGGAAACAAAATCTGCCGATACCGCTATAGACGGCGGCAAGGGTAAAAGCTCAGCCTTTAGACAAATAGTGATACGGAAGTATCTTTCGTCTCGGCAGAGCATTATCCTTACCTACAAATTGTGGCGGCAAGGGTAAAGGCTCAGCCTTTATGCCGGTTTTATTTTTATTTAGTATTACCGTAAAAAAACAAATTATTTAAGGAGAGAAAATTATGCCTAACATCAAATCCGCGAAAAAGAGAGTTAAAGTTATCGCTACAAAAACAATGCAGAACAAGGCTGTTAAGTCCAACCTCAAGACCGTTCTCAAGAAAGCAGACGCTGCCTGCGCAAACAAGGCTGAGGACTCCGAGGCTGCTATCAGACTGGCAATGAAAAAGGTTGATCAGGCTGCTGCTAAGAATATCATTCACAAGAACGCCGCTGCAAGAAAGAAATCCCAGCTGGCTAAGAAGCTTAACTCCGCTAAGGCGTAAGCTCTAAACACACAAACACAAACCCGTCCTGTTCGGTGGCAGGACGGGTTTTTTGTATAGAAAACTAAACGAGGGAAACGGCTTTCTCCGTTTCCCTCGTTATGGTAAGCTTTCACAGCGTACAGCAAACTATCTTGCTCTTGCAGAGTTGCCGTTGTTGCCGTCAACGCCGTCAATAACGTCGCCGACAATATCCTCCGCACCTGTTACAACATCGTCTACAATGTCGTTTACATCGGTGCCGAGCTCTTCAAGAAATCCGTCGCCGTCAACATCGCCCGTTTCCGAGCTGTCGCCTGACATGGATTCCGAGCCCGTCATGGTCTCCGACATAGACGAGCTTTCAGACTGTGTGGTCTGGGAGGTTGTGGTCTGAGATTCAGCCGAACCTCCGCCGCTTTTTGAACAGCCCGCGAACAGTACCGCTGTCGCCGAAAGCGCAATTATTGCCGAAAAAATCTTCTTCATCAGGAAATTCCTTTCCCGCGGGATTTATGCTTTCCGCGTTCTGCTATCCGTCATTAATAGTAATAATCGTTGCTCTCCCCTTGCACGGTTTCCATATACAGATCTTCGATCTCTCCGTTCCTCTCGCTTCTGGGGACGCGTTTTGCGGTATCCCAAAGCTCCTCGGGAACAGTATACGAAGTTCCGTATATGCTGATAATATAACCGTTTTCATCGGCAATATGCATTGGCAGCGCGCCCCTTACAAGAGCAAACATATCCTCGCCGAAATCGTAAACATAAAATTCGTTTGGTCCGTCTTTTGACAGAACAAAGGGATTTCCCAAATAATTCCTGATTCCGTAGTATTCTTCGGTTGTGAAAATACCCACATTTCCTGTCGCAGCCGATCGGATCAGCGCGTAAAGTATCTCTTCATCGGAAGCGTCTTCAATGCGGCTGAGATCAAAGTCAAAAAATTCCAGCAATTCGACGGTATTGGAAAAGCTTTCGGGAACTGTGACATACGCGCTTCCCATACGCATATCTCCCGTGAGATTAACATGCCATACATTGTGCAGATCGGAATAATAATAATTCTCCTCTGTGATCGCCATAATATCCTTTGCATAGGCGTCCGCAAGCTGCTCGTAGAAGCCGCGCCTGCAAAGAGACTCAATGCTTATTCCGTTGAAATCGCTGCCGGGAAGCCACGATGACACGGTTACATCATACACTCTTTTCTTGTTTCCGTAAAGCGATTCCGCATTGGGACCTCCCTTTCTGATATTTTCCATTTCATGCTCGTAAATTTCCGGTATCTGGGCAATATATTTCCTGTACCTTTCGGCGGTCTGGCTCTTGTACTCCTCCGTCAGGTCAAGCCTTGAAATTATATCCTCCGTTGCCTGATCGTAATACCGGTAGTTTCTCGTCAGACTTCCTCCCCCTTTAAGGTTGTAGCGTATGGTAACGTCAGCGTAGCTTGAAGAATAATCACTCAGGTGACCGTATCTGCCGCCTATGAAATCATCCGTTTTGTACCTGTCGTAAAAGTCTATCAATGCGTTGTGCGCGTCAAGAATTATACCGATATTTTCCTTGTCGGTAAATACCATGGGTGCGTTCCGATCATCAAAATATACATCAACGTTTTTCGTTGCATCATAAACATTGGCGTACCAGGTCATATATTCAAAAAATTTGTATGAACCGCTCAAAGTGTATCCGTTTACCTCTACGGAGGTCACAGAGGAAAGCGATGGTACCCTCGAAACCGCACCGAAGCCGTCGGTCTTAGCTCCGACATATATTACTCCGAAAGCCGCAAGGAACGTTGCCGCATACTTTAGTATGCTCAGCCAGAAACGTTTAAATCCGCGGTTCGTAACGACTTCAAATATCATATAGACTATCGCCGTAATGATCACCGCCGGGATAAGTCCCGAAGCGGAATCAACGATCAGCAGCGATACAAGGCAGAACATGGCGCAGGTAACGGTTATATAGTATACAAGCTTGAACACGAACGGCTTTGACACCTGCTCCGCACGGCGTTTTCTGTACAGAAAGAATGCCAGCGCGCCTATCGCAGCTATGATAAGCAGGTACACGAGCGCCCACGCGCCGTAGTTGAGCCACTCTTCCGATCTGTAAAATAATTCTTCGCCCGCAGCCCAGTCAAATGCAACAAAGATAGCTCCCACCACAGAAGTATAGGAAATTATCCTGTACATGGGGATCGTGGGGTCTATGCCGTAGAGATCGCTATATATCGAATACGCAACGCACACGACCGTCAGCGGAATAAGCGCGTTGATAAGGATAGTGTAGGCGATGCTCTCAAACTTGCTTCCGCAGCAGACCGTGATAAGCACGGTTACCGTATAGAGCATAAGCATTGCCAGTATTCCGCACAGTATCAGCTTGAACAGTATCGGCGCGGCTTGCGAGAAGATATCGCACACATACGGATCTTTGACCAGCTTGCCGTCCGGATCGTAGTATGTGTCGTAAAAAGTTCTGCCCTCCATGAAAATAAGTCCGTAGCCCATAAGCAGAAGCGACACTATCTGCGCTCCAATAAACGGAGCAATGTAGGTAAAAAGTCCCGACAGATAGTTGGAGAAAAACCTCTGCTTTGCGGTCATTGGCAGAGACAGCTTCATGTCCACCACAGACCTTTTGTGCAGACAGGAAAAGCTGTCAACCGCGGGGAAGATACCCAGAAATCCCGCCAGAGCGGTGGTACAGGCGCCTATTGTCACATACATATCAGTGTCGCTGTACATTCCCTCGCCGCTGTAAACGAAGATGATTATTGCAAGAATTACCGCAGGCGCGGCAATAAGGTGCAGGATAGAAAGAATGATAAACAGCTTTTTGTCTCCCGCAATATTCTGCTTCCAGTTGTGAAGCGCGGGGGAAACTCTTTTTTCGCTTTTGGAATTATTTGAATTAGTCGATACCGTTGCAGTCATAACCCATACCCTCCATTTCGTAGATGAAAATTTCCTCCAGCGTAAGAGGTATCAGATCAAGCACCTTGGGCTGCTTCTTGTTCAGCTCGGCGCGGATCTCCTCTTCGCCGCCCTTTACTATAAGGTAAGTAATGCTCTGGTTCTTTTCGTAGTGAAGCACGTTAAGCTCTCCGAAATCGTCCTCCCCGCAGTCCTCGGCGAACGCCGCCTGAACCTTGTGGATAGAACCCTTGACGGAATCAAGATCACGGTTGAACAGCAGCTTTCCTCGGTGAAGCAGAGCCGCCGTATCGCAGACCTCGTTTATCTCCTTAAGGTTGTGGCTGGAAATTATTACGGTCAGCTTTCGGTCAAGCATAGCGTCCACAAGAAGCCTTTTTACAATTATACGCATTGTGGGGTCGAGACCATCAAAGGCTTCGTCTAAAAGCAGATAGTCTGTGCAGGCAGCAAGTCCCGTGATAACGATAGCCTGACGCTTCATGCCCTTTGAAAATTTGTCCAGACGCTTCTTTTCGGGAAGCTTTATCACGCCGTTGAGCTTGTCGAATATCTCGTCGGAAAAATTCGGATAAAAGCCCTTGTAGTACTTCCTCATATCGTTCAGCGTCATCGAACCGAACTGTACGGTCTCGTCGTTGATAAAGAAAACCTTCTGCTTTGCGGACACGTTGTCGTACACAGGCTCGCCGTCTATAAGGACTTCTCCCGCGGTCTGCTCGTAAACTCCCGACAGAAGCCGCAGGATAGTGGATTTTCCCGCGCCGTTTGAGCCGAGAAGTCCGAACGCCGTTCCCGCCTCGATGGTAAGGTCAACGCCGTCCAGAGCGTTAAAGTCCTCAAAGGACATCTTTACATTTTTAAGTTCGATCATATACGTTCCCCTTTCTGATTTCTGATCTCTTAATTTACGGAATTTTTTTCAAGCCACTCTTCAAGGCAAAGCCCGCTTTCCGCTATTTTCTCCGCATAGTCAGTTCCGACATAGCGGTAATGCCACGGCTCATAGTCTATCCCCGTGACCAATGCCTTGCCGATGGGGTACCTCAGAATAAAGCCGTACCGGTAAGCGTTTTCATAAAGCCACTCATAGACCTCTTCATTGGAGGAATTATCCTTGTCCGCGTTTATATCCACCGCCAGACCAAGCTCGTGCTCGCTGGTCCCGGGAGCAGCGACCCATTCCTCTGCCATGGCTCTCGCTCTTTTTTCGGAGTATCCCTCTTTCTCAAATGCGCGTATCTTATCGTCAAGCATACTCTGCTGTTCGGAGCGGGTGCGGTATCCCTCCCCAACAACAGGGTAAATGCCGTCGGCTCTCATATCGTCGAACATTCTTTGCAGCTCGGTATAAATGCCTGAATCGACCCGCTGTCCGTTTGAAAGCTCGGTAAGCTCCGGTTCGTAATTTTCGGGAATTTTATTTTTACTGTTTACCAAAATAAGAAAACGGTCTTCGGGAATTTCAGCCGATTTCGCCGCGCTGACGGTCATGCCGTAATCGGGAAGCTCTGCAAGACGTTCAAGCACTTTCCCCGAAGCGGTTCCGACCGCAAATATTACAACAGCGGCAGTTAAAGCGGCAAAAATGCCCCCGCGCTTTTTCTTTTTAGTTCTGCTCATGATTTGATCTCTCCCGAGCCTTGAATGTCGGCGCAGTTTATTCTTTCGGTAAGCTCGCTTTTGCCTATGCCCGCGTTAAGGGCTTCCGAGACCGCCTTGTCGAAATCGGCAAGAGCCGCGTCCCTGACAGCTTCGGCGTTGATGTTCGCAACGAAGCTTCCCCGTCCCGCAAGGGAATAAATTACCTTGTCATGCTCTAAAAGCTGAAAGGCTTTCGACACCGTGTTGGGATTTACCCCCAGCTCCTTTGCAAGCTCCCTGACGCTGGGAAGCTTGTCGTTAGGCAGAAGCTCCCGCTTCAGTATCAGCTCGATGATTTTTTTGTAGAGCTGCTCATAGATGGGAGTTCTGCTTTGCAGGTCGATGTTGTACATAAAATTCACCCTTTCCGTAAATGCATTAAACGCTTTGAGAGTTTCCGCTCCCGCCGTGTCAAAGGACGGCGGCAAACCGTTCAGACCGTTCGGACTGTTCCGCTTGCTTTGGAAAACACGCCGTCCCGCGGCAAGCAGGTCGTTTTCCTCAAAGGAATTGACGGCATAGAAAAACATAGTTACCGCTTCCTTTCCAAGTGTACTAATTCAACTAATACAGTTATAACACACAGTACACGTTTTGTCAAGAGAAAAGGCAAAATGTAACTTATTTGTAATTTTTAAACGAAAGCGGCAGACGGTGTTAAATCCTGTCTGCCGCTATTTTATATTCAGAATTTCTTTGCCTTGCTTTTCGGCAATATCTCTAAACTTTGCAGCACCGCCGGAAGAATGCTGAACATAAGTTACAACAAAGTCCGACTGCTTTATCATCCACTTGTTCCGAAATTCAATTGCAAACCGTTTCGGAACGGTCTCTATTCCCTCCGGATAAAGTGTATGCGCAAAGTCGCATTCTTTCGGAAGATATGCATATACAACACAGTAATCAATCTGCGGATAAACTGTGCTGATTTCCTTTAATACAGACAGAACCATTCTGTCAAAATTTCCGTGATTGCCGACATAAAAGCGGTCAGCGCCTCTCTCCGTGATAAGTGCGGTTATAGTTTCTTTAAGCTGTTCTCTTATTTCTATTGGTGCGTTTGCGTGTCCAAAAAATGTACAGGTCATTTAAAACACCTCATAACATATATTATAACATAAATAATAACATATTAACATGGCAAATGTCAATATATAATATATGTTAGAGGTGATTTTATGTCTGAAAAATTACAAATAAGCAAACGTACCGCTCTCAAAGGCGAGGACGGCTACAAAACCTTTTCAATAAGAATTAAGGACGAGACCGTTGAACGCCTTGACCAAATTGCAAGCCAAACCAATCGTTACAGAAATGAAATTATTAACATGATGCTTGAATTTGGCATTGAAAACTGCGAAATTACAGAAGAAACTAAATCATAAATAGCAGGATATTATATTAGTGATATAATCGTTACTTTACTGCGAAAGGGAACGAGGGGGACAACCACAAGGGAGAGGGA
>CAMWVO010000044.1 GCA_947177695.1 uncultured Clostridia bacterium | reverse complement strand
GAACCTCTTCGGAATTGCTTCGCAATTCCGGCAGCTTGTTAAAGCTGCGCTTGAACATTTGCCTAAACTTTTTTTGTTGACAATCATTGCTTGTTATGGTATAATATTAATAATACCTATATGCATAATATGCATTATTAATATTTGATGTAAGTTATAACAGAAATTTCATGGAAAGGAGAAATTATTATGCCAACGCTTTCAGAAAGAACGGAAAGCTTTACCGATTCCGTCATAAGAAGAATGACGCGGATATCAAACCAATACGGCGCGGTCAATCTTTCGCAGGGCTTTCCCGATTTCGACCCGCCGAAAGAGATACTCGACCGCTTTGCGGAGATCGCGGGAGAGGATTTCCACCAGTACTCCATAACATGGGGAGCGCAGAATTTCAGGGAGGCTCTCGCAAAAAAGCAGGAGCATTTCACTGGCTTAAAGACCGACCCCAACGGCGAGATAGTTGTGACCTGCGGAAGCACCGAGGCTATGATGGCGGCGATGATGAGCGTTACAAATCCCGGAGACAAGGTTATCATTTTCTCGCCGTTCTATGAAAACTACGGCGCGGACACCATTCTGTCGGGCGCGGAGCCTATCTACGTCCCTTTGAACCCTCCAGAATTTTCTTTCGACCCCAACGTACTGGAGGCGGCGTTCAGACAGAAACCAAAGGCTCTGATACTGTGCAACCCCTCCAATCCCTGCGGAAAGGTCTTTACATACGCCGAACTGAAAATAATCGCCGACCTTGCGGAGAAGTATGACACTTTCGTTATCACCGACGAGGTTTACGAGCATATCGTCTATGCGCCGAACAGGCACGTTTATTTTGCGGCTCTGCCGAATATGCGGGAGCGCACCATTTCGTGCAGTTCGCTTTCCAAAACCTACTCCATAACGGGTTGGAGACTGGGGTATGTTATCGCCTCTCCCGAGGTTATCGACAGAGTGAAAAAGGTACACGACTTCCTCACCGTGGGAGCGGCTGCGCCCTTGCAGGAAGCCGCCGTTACGGGACTTAATTTCGGCGACGGCTACTATGCGGAATTGCAGGCGAAGTACACGGAAAAGCGCAGTCTGTTCCTTAAAGGTCTGGACGACCTGAAAATTTCCCACACTGAGCCGCAGGGCGCGTACTATGTGCTTTTGGACATTTCGGAATTTGGCTACGAAAGCGATCTGAAATTCTGCGAGCTGCTTGCGGAAAAGGTGGGCGTAGGCGCGGTGCCGGGGTCAAGCTTTTTCAGGGAGCCCGAAAACCGCTATATCCGTATGCATTTCGCAAAGAAGTCGGAGACGCTTAACGAAGCGTTAAACCGTCTTGCGGACATGAGAAAGAAGATGTCTAAATAAAACATCGGAAAAGGGGTTATGACCATGACCTTGCAGCAGCTCCATTATGCGATCGTGATCTCGGAAACGGGGTCGATGAACAAGGCTGCCGAGCGGCTTTATATTTCACAGCCGTCCCTGACAAACGCTGTCAAGGAGCTTGAAAGGGAGATAGGCATAACCGTTTTCAAGCGCAGCGGAAAGGGCGTTTCCCTTACCGCGGACGGAATGGAATTTCTGACCCACGCGCGGCAGGTCTACCAGCAGTACGAGACCCTTTCGGAAAAATACAGCGGCGGAAAAATAAAGCGGAAATTCGGAGTGTCTGCTCAGCACTACTCCTTTGCGGTGCAGGCGTTTGTGGAGACCGTCAGGGAATATGACACCTGCGATTACGAGTTTGCCGTCCGCGAGACGAACACCGCCGACGTTTTGAACGACGTCGCTTCCCTCAAAAGCGAGGTAGGGATACTGTATCTCAGCAATTTCAACAGGCAGTTTATAGTGAAAATGCTCCGGACAAATCAGCTTGAATTTCACCATCTCACGGACTGCAGTGTTTACGCCTATCTTTGGAAAGGACACCCTCTTGCGAAGCGCGGCTCGGTGAGTCTTGCGGAGCTTGAAAGCTATCCATGCCTTACCTTTGAGCAGGGTGACAAAAGCTCCTTTTACTTTGCGGAGGAAATTTTCAGCACCTCGGAATACGCGCGTGTTATCAAAGCCACCGACCGTTCCACAATGCTCAATCTGATGAAAGGACTTAACGGCTATACGTTCTGTTCGGGCATTATCTGCAACGATCTGAACGGCTCGGACTACACAGCCGTGCCCATATCGGACAAGACCGACGAGATGGAGATAGGATATATCCTGCGGAAAAATATTATCCTCAGCAACACGGGGAAAAAATACATTGAAAAGCTGAAAGCGTTTCTGAAAAGCAGCGGACAGTGATAAAACGCTTTTCGTATCGGCAGAGCCTTTCGTACTATGTCAATACAGAAGCTTTCTTCCGTCTCGGAAACAAAATTGTGCCGCCATCTCTACAGACGGCGGCAAGGGTAAAGGCTCAGCCTTTCGTGCAATGTCGATATAGAAGCTTTCTTACGTCTCGGAAACAAAATTGTGCCGCCATCTCTACAGACGGCGGCATGGGTAAAGGCTCAGCCTTTCGTGCAAATTTTGTTCCAAAGATGTCTCTCGTCTCGGGAAAACAGTACGGCTGCTCACTATAGACGGCGGCATGGATCAAGGCTCTGCCTTTATTCGGCGGCTGTTTTTTCAATAAGCCTTGTTATATACTCCGCCGTATCGCTTATTACCGAAACAAGTATGTCGGGGTCGCATTCCCTGTTTTCCGAAAAAGCATAGTATCCGCCTTTGATAGAATATGTCAGCAGCACGTTTATCTCGGCAATTTCTTTATATTCGGGGTGTTTTTCAAACAAAAACTTTTTAAGCTCTTTGTCGATCCTGTCAACAAGAATACTTCGCCGCTCGTTTGAAAATATAATGTCAATAAGCGTTTGATTTGCGGTAAATCCCTCGATAAGCTCTTTGATGAATATTCTCGGATCCGACACCACCGCGTCCGGATGCTCTATGCTGTTGAAAACATTCTCAAACAGCTCGTTTTCAAGGGTCTCGGACAGGTCGTATATATCCTTATAGTGCAGATAAAAGGTCGCCTTGTTTATCTGCGCCGCGTTTGACAGCTCCTTAACGGTAATCCGTTCAAGGGGCTTTTTTGAGCGCAGCGTTAAAAACGCATTTATAATGCTTGTTCTTGTTTTCTTTATCCTAAGGTCCATGGTTTCCTCCGTTAATAATTGACTGTTTTTAACTACAGTCGAATAATTGACACAAAACGACAATTGCCGATTGAATACGTCAAAATATTCTTTTATAATTGATTATAGCATAATAAACGACTAACGTCAAATAAGTGAGGATTAAAAATGGATATTTACGGATTTTACACAGGAACGGTTTTCAACGCTTATGAATATCTTGGAGCGCATAAACAGGACAAGGGGTACGTGTTCAGAGTGTTTGCTCCGGGCGCGCGCAGGGTCGCGCTTATCGGCGACTTCACAGGATGGCAGGAATGGGAAATGAACCGGGTGAACGACGGCAACTTTTTTGAAGTGTACGCCGAAAATGCTGAAAAAGGCATGAAATATCTCCACAGAATATACGGCAAAAACGGCGGATGTACCGAACACTGCGACATATATGGCTTCGGAATGGAGCTGCGTCCCGGCTTCAGGTCTGTTTTGGGCGACCTGTATTCCTACAGCTTTCATGACGAAAAATGGTTAAGCAGCCGAACGGACTGCAAAAACAAGCCGCTGAACATTTACGAGATACATACGGGTTCATGGAGGAGAAAAGAGGACGGCTCGTGGTACAGCTACAGTGAGCTTGCGGACATACTTATACCATACGTTAAGGAAGCGGGCTATAACTATATCGAATTCATGCCTCTGAGCGAACACCCCTGCGACGAGTCATGGGGTTATCAGAACACGGGATTTTTCAGTCCCACTTCCCGCTACGGAAGCGCGGAACAGCTTATGGAGCTTGTTGACAAGTGCCATCAAAACAATATCGGCGTTATAATGGATTTTGTCCCCGTACATTTTGCTGTGGACAGCTATGGAATAGGAAACTACGACGGCACTGCATTATATGAATATCCCCACAGCGACGTCGGTGTGAGCGAATGGGGCAGCAGCAATTTTATGCATTCCCGCGGCGAGGTACGAAGCTTTTTGCAGTCCTGCGCCTGCTACTGGCTCAAGGAATTTCATTTCGATGGAATAAGAATGGACGCGATAAGCAGGATAATATACTGGCAGGGCGAGGAAAGCCGCGGCGTGAACGGCCGCGGAGTGGAATTTATAAAGGTCATGAACAAGGGGCTTAAGGAGCGCGTACCGAACTGTATCCTGATAGCCGAAGATTCAACCAATTACGGCGGTACAACAACTCCCGTGGACAACGGCGGTCTTGGATTCGACTATAAATGGGACATGGGCTTTATGAACGATACTCTGAATTATTTCAGAACGGCTCCCGAATACAGAACTCAGGACTATCACAAGCTTACATTTTCCATGATGTATTACTACAATGAAAATTATCTGCTGCCATTTTCCCACGACGAAAACGTCCACGGAAAAGCTACAATTCTGCAAAAAATGAACGGACAGTACGAGGACAAATTTCCGCAGGCGCGCGCGCTTTACTTGTATATGTACGCTCACCCCGGAAAAAAGCTTAATTTTATGGGCGGAGAAATAGGTCAGCTCCGCGAATGGGACGAGAGCCGCGAGCAGGACTGGGATATGCGCAAATACCCCAACCACGACAGCTTTTACGCATTCATGAAAACCCTTAACGATCTGTACCTGACCCACAGCGCGCTGTACGAAGCCGACCACGACAGAAGCGGTTTCAGGTGGCTTGACTGCGACAACACCGAAAACTGCATATACGCCATCGAACGGAAAAGCGGAAACGAGACCCTTGCCGCGGTATTTAATTTCAGCGATTCCGAAAAGAAATATTCTTTGAGTTCCGCAGGCGGATACTCCGAGGCGGAAATACTGCTGCATACCGACTGGTACAGGTTCGGAGGCAATTCCGAGGAAAAAACCGAAATTGATTTGGAGAATATTTTTTTACCTCGTTTTTCGGGCATCTTAATTAAAATCGGCGCTGTTTGATCATAAGCAGCGCCGATTTTTCATATTTGATTTATTCCGCATACTCAGAGGTGATACCCAGATATTCTTCAAGGCAAAGACCGCTGTCGTAAACCGCCTTAGCGGTATCCTCGCCCAGATAGCGGATATGCCACGGCTCCCATTTGTAGCCTGTTATATCCTCCTTGTCGGAGGGATAGCGTATTATAAATCCGTACTTATGGCAGTTCCGGTTGACCCATTCACCCTCTTTAGTTTTGGCAAAGGATTCCTCAATGGAGTTAAGGTCGAAAGCAAGTCCCGTCTGGTGTTCGGAATGTCCCGCGCGGGCTGAGTATCTGTCCGCCTCTGCTTTTCCGTCCTTGTCAACGTACCGCTGATAAAGTCCTGCCTGATAATCGTAGGAACGGAAGCCCGATGATATGTAAATATTCAGTCCCTCCGCGGCAGCGTCCGCCTGCATACGGTCGAAAGCCGCCTGAGCTTCGGAGTTAACTCCCGGATTGTAGTCGGCGGGAAGCGCGTAGGTCTTGTTTACGACCAGTATTCCGTCTATGTAAGTTATCTGCACGCCTGCCGTTACCGTGACCTCCACATCAGCATAAACTTCGGGGTTCTGCGCGGAAGTAACCCTGACCGTGCAGCTTCCCTCCGAGACGGCGGTAATCTTTCCCATATTGTCCACGGTCGCCACAGAGGTATCGGAGCTTGTCCATATCTCGCTTTTATCCGAAGCGTTTTCGGGAGACATGGTAACTATCGGCATTTTGCTTTGTCCCGTCTGGAGCGTTACGCTGTAAAAGGTCAGGGAAATGCTTTCCACGCCCACAGTCCGGACTTCCGTTTCCGTCCTTGAAGCCGTTTCAGTTTCAGTAGCGGCGCTTTCGGTGCTTTCGGCAGTTTGGACAGGCTCTGTGTCCCCTCCCGCGGGGACTGCTTCGGCAGTCTCTGCTGCGGCAGTCTCGGATGTGGTTACGGGTTCGCCGTACTCCGCAAACTCCGTGTCCGCGTCGGTAAGGGATTCGGTAAGCATTTCCATTGTCGTAAGGGACGGCACGGGAACGTCCGCATTTGCCGCCGCGGTTGGTTCGTCTATCGGCTTGCAGCCCGAAATCATCACGGACGCGGCAAGGGCGGTCGCGCCCAATATGTATTTTTTCTTCATTTTATGCACTTCCTTGGATATTGCAGCTGAGTTCTATTTCTGTAGAATAATTACAGTTTACCACAGCGGAAAAGCTTTGTCAAGCGCTTCCGTTATTCGGTCAGACCGAAATGTTCCGCCAGAGCTTTCAGAACCTCTTCCCGCGTATCGTTTTCAAAATCCGAACGGGTATAGGTGAAAAATCCTGTGTGGTTCCAGTCAATTTCCATTGGCGGGTGATATAACGCCCATGAGTTGAAATTCTTTAGGGCAGCGTCGGGGTCTTTGCACAGCTTTATCTGATCCATCATAAACTTTTTGTCGGGATCGTCGCGATTGAAAAAGCGTGCCGCGCAGATATCGGGAGGGTCGCAGAGCATTATCGCCACATGGTCATAGTCGGAGATTT
This sequence comes from uncultured Clostridia bacterium, assembly GCA_947177695.1. GTDB lineage: Bacteria > Bacillota > Clostridia > Oscillospirales > Ruminococcaceae > RGIG8773. The sequence continues at coordinate 2,675 of CAMWVO010000044.1, read as the reverse complement.
CCCGCAGCACGTCGGGCGGGATATTGGTGTCCGCAATAATTTTCTTTCCGCCTGCGGACAGCTTGATCAGTTCGAGTATTTCGATCTCAATGCACTCCTGAGCCACATTATATGTCCAGTTCCAGTGCTCTTCGGGAGTCATGCTCAGCCATTCCTGCCAGCCGCTCATTGTGTCAAAATAGCACAGTGCAGGCTGCTTCCACCGCGACAGCTTCTCCCGCGGAAAAGCGTCGTGATAATTCTCTCCGCACAGTATCATGCCGTACCGCTCGGAAAGCATTTTTGCCATAGTGGATTTTCCCGCGCAGCTGTGTCCGTTGATAAAATAAACGTCCCGCAGATAATGCTTGATAAGGTTATCGCTGATCGATATTTTCATGTGACCGCCTCCATGCTAATCCTATTTCACTCCAAATGTGTAAACAAAAAATTCTGCACAAAAACCATATAAAAAAGTTAAAACTTTTCAAGTTTTTGCCCCCATTTTTTGTACACATTTAGGTCGTGAAATAGGATAAAATGCTTTTTCAAACAGTCCGCAGACGGGAGCTGTCCGAAAAAGCATTGTTTTTACGTTTGTAACTCAATTCCGAAATATCCGCAGTTTTTAACGGAACATCATAAGTATTCCGTCAAACCATTCGGGGAACTGTTCGCCGTACATTTCATAGTATTGCTGATACATCTCGGGATCTTCTTCCCTAAGTATCTGAAAAAGCGTATCAATGTTTAAATAAACGATCACTGCAAATACTATGGGGAGCAGAAGTCCTATTACCGACGTGATTATTCCCGCGGTGGACATACCTTTTCCCACCGGGAGCCGTTTGCTTTTGAAAACAATTCCCAGTATCATGCCGATAATGGGCAGAAGGAACAGTACGGGCAAAACATACATAAGCAAGCCCGAGCAGATGGAAATGATACCCAGAACAAGAGAAGCGGTCGCCATGCCCGTGGAGGGCTGCTGATAGGGCATTCCGTAGCCCTGATAGGGCATACCCGCCTGCGGAGGGATATATCCGTTCTGTGGGATACCCTGCTGATTGTAGGAATAATTCTGCTGATACTGACCGTTCTGAGGCGGCATATTGTATGTCTGATTCTGAGCGGACTGATTATACGGGTCAAAGCCGCCCTGCTGTGCCTGCTGGGGCTGACCGGGCTGTCCCGTTTGCTGCTGATAGGCATAGGGATTTTGCTGAGAGCCTTGTTCCCCGAAGGGATTTCCGCCGCCGTTTTCATTTGAATTAAAGCCGTTATTATTAAATTCGTCCATATGGATACTCCTTTCAAGCGTAGCTTTAACAAGCTGCCGGAATTGCGAAGCAATTCCGAGGAGGTTCAGTGGGGGACCCATCACCCACTGAACCGGAAGATGGAACCCGCCGCCTTAGAGGCGGGGGACATCTGCAGTGGTTATAAATGATCGTTAACATAATTATACATAAATATTTTACAAATTTCAAGTGTTTTTGTAAAAAAACTTGCCGCACTGTATATTTGTTATTCGGACAATTTTGACCGCAAAATTTTACAATAGTTAATGACTTTTGCAAAAATATGTGCTATAATATTGAAGTATTTACAAATTTTGATGAAATTAACGGAGGCTTGATTTCAGTGGACAAGCTAATAAGGAAAATTTTGTCTGTATTTCCCGAACCTATTCAAAACTTTTACGACCGCCACGAAAGCGTTCTGCTGTACCTTGTAGTCGGCGGCATGACTACTGCAATTGCCATTATTACCCAGTATATCCCCGCCTATCTGGAACTTCCCACCGAAGTCAACACCACCATCAGCTGGATTTGCGCCGTCACCTTTGCCTTTTTCGCAAACAAGGTATGGGTGTTCAAAAACAAGTCCGACACAGGCAAGGACTGGATAAGTCAGGCGGCGGCTTTCTACGGAGCGCGGGCGGTGACTTACTTCATGGAGCTTGGCTTTATGATACTGACCGTCCGCGTCCTGCGCCAAAACGAATATATAATGAAGCTTATTGCGCAGATATTTATTCTTGTCATAAATTACCTTTTCAGCAAGCTTGTTATTTTCAGAAAAAAGCCAAAGGGGGACACCGAAGATGTTTAAACTTGCCAAAAAATATCTTGGCGGCTTCAAAAAGGAGCTGATAATCGGTCCCGCCGCAAAGCTTACCGAAGCAGTTTTCGAGCTTATCGTCCCGCTCATCATGGCGGACATTATCGACGTTGGCATAAACGGAGGCGCGGGTAAACCCTATATCTACCGCATGGGCGGTATTATGATACTTATGGGAGCGCTTGGACTGTGCTGTGCGCTTGTGTGCCAGTATCTTGCTTCAAGAGCTTCGCAGGGCGTGGGAACGGTCATTCGGAACGACCTGTTCCGTCACATCGGCTCCCTTTCTCACGCTGAGCTTGACAAGTTCGGTACGCCGTCCCTGATAACACGCGTTACAAACGATGTAAATCAAGTCCAGAGCGCAGTGGCAATGCTTATCAGGCTTGTTGTCCGCGCCCCTTTTCTCGTTATCGGAGCGGCGGTCATGGCTATGAGGATAGACATGAAGCTGTCGCTGATTTTCCTTGCGGTAATGCCTTTGGTTGCGGCTGTTCTGTACTTTATAATGTTTAGCGCCGTGCAGCATTACCGCGCTATCCATAATTAGATTGACAAGATAATCCTTATCA